>NZ_JBEAID010000032.1:0-128031 GCF_040064585.1 Klebsiella sp. CN_Kp113
CGGCGGCTCACCCCTTCGGGGCCAGCGCGACAAGCGCGCTGTTCAACGCCTGCGGGGTGAGCTGAGTGCGTCGAACAATTAAACTTCATTAAAACTCTTTTTTGCGGAGCCCTTTCGAGCTCCGCGGACGCTGCTATTTCAACAGGGATTTAACTTTCCCCCCCACCCGACGAACCAGACTTCTGCCTCTGTTGGCGCCCTGAACATGAATGGCTTCATAAAGAGCATTAAAGCGGTCATGGGCCCAGCCATCTCTTTGCTGGGAAATAAGACCATCAATCTTATGATTTAAAAGCTGCAGTTCATTACTGACAGAGTGGCCGCCATTGATGCTACGCAGTCGGCTCACCTCGCTCTCAAGTTCATGAATTTTTTCGAGGTAAGCAGGAATCAACCCCATCGCATAGTTATATTTCACATTTTCATCCATAAATGGACGGAAACTACGATAGTTATTTTTGCTCTTATTTCCGCTTAACAACATTCCGGAGTTTGCTACTCTGTACCAAAATAGTGGTTCAGGAACGAGCTGCAATTTATAGCCTTGTAAGGAGACTTTCGCAAAAAACTCCCAATCTTCATGGCCTAAACCATAATCTTCAGTAAAGCCACCGATATTGTCGAAAGCTTCTTTGCGGATAAGGGCATTCGCATCGCCAAAACAGTTACTAAAGCTGGCGATATTTAAATCCGGGCCTAACGGCAGCCAGCAGTGCGTCATTTTACGGAACGGAGAAGGGAACTCTTCACCAAAAATAAGATCGCTTGGGGTTGTTAACACATCGGCCCCGGAGTTTAATGCTGCCGTGACAAATGTCTCAACCTCAAAAGGTTTAGCGACATTATCATCGTCCATAAACATCAGATATTCACCGGAGGCGTGTCGCGCAGCCAAATTTCGCGCTGCGCCCAGGTAGTTATTAGAACTACGGATGATTTTCCAGCCTCGAGCGTTAAAATCGTTCTCGATAAGGTTCAAATAACGATGAGATTCTTCTTTTGTACTTCCATCATCAACTAAAATGACTTCAATATTTTGATACGTCTGCGTTTTAATTGAGGCAATTGCCTGCTGGAGCAAATGGTGACGATCGAAATGAGTGATACACACGCTAACTAACAGGCGATTCGATTCATCTATTTTCTTGAAGACGCTGTTATCTTTTCGCTCAATAGCGGCAAACCACGCTGCCTGGATATTTTCCTGTGACTCAACCAGCCCAGGCTTGATATTTATATTTTTTAAGCGATAGTGGATTTTACCGTACAAATCAACCGGCGTTGGGGTAAACAGAACCTCAGCATGATGCTCTTGCGGAATCAGTTCTGGAATTCCTCCGACGTTTGAGGCGAGGAAGTTAACGTTATTAACCAGACACTCATAAACTGTATACGGGGAGTTTTCAACGAGCGATGGGATGATGACTAATACATTTTTTCTTTTTATATATTCATTAGCATTGGTACGATCGTAATCGCTGATGATATTGACTGCCAGACCCAGATTTTTGGTCTGGTTCATGATATAGGTAAAGGAATCAATTTTACCCAGCGTGACATTCTTCCCGAGGAAGGTCACACCAGAGATCGTCTCTTTGTCTTCGTTAGAGAGTTTTCTTAATGCGCGCAGGAAGATATCGAGCCCTTTACGGGTTTCAAGCCGGCCGAAAAATACAAGCTCAACGCCTGAAGCGGGTGTTTCATTTGTTTTTACGACAACATCACTTCTCGTCTCAAACCCTTGAAATGGCTCACAATTTAAAATAACGTGGCGTTCTTCCGGAACGTTCCAGTGTTTACTCAACATCCAGTCAATTAAATACTGAGAAGGACTAACGACTTCATCAGCCATCTCAACAACCATTTTCTCCATATAATAGAGTTCAAGATGATTCTGATCATATGGGAGCTGGTAATTACCTTCATCAGCCCATAATGTTGAGCTATGAGTATTGACAATGAATTTTGTATTCTCAAAATCAGTGCCATTCTTTTTACTTAATAAAGCGTAATACAGATCTGCCTGCCATTCACAAGAAATAATAGTGTCGTAGACATTATTTTCTTTCAGCCAGAGCAGAATTGAGTAACTTTTTCTTCTAAAATAAGGCGCATCAATATTAATCTCTTTTACCAGACCGGTACTTAGCAGATTAATACCAAAGGTGCTATAAATACGTGACCAATCGCTAAAAGTTGATGCAGAAGACTCCGAATAGTCACCACATGTATACAATACATCGACATCATAACCCTTTTTTGCCAAAGTAGTGGCAAGGGCAGTGAAAGCAGTACCAATGCCGCCGTTACGGACAGGCCCCTCTATGTCCGGCGTCATTATAAGAACTTTTTTCATTGTGATCTTTCCTTAGTAACCTAGACTTTTCTATAATAATGAGTGAGTTGAAGTAATATTAAGATAGCAATCAATAGCTTCTGTTAAACAGGATAAAAAATGACCAGTGCAGAGTTAAAATTTGATTTATTTCTAAAATCCTATCATCCATCTCATCGATTTGTCTATAAGGCAAACCCCGGTAACGCGGGTGATGGCGTGATTGCATCGGCAACGTACGACTTTTTCGAACGAAATGCGCTTACCTATGTTCCTTACAGGGCCGATGAGCGCTACAGCGCTGATACTGATATTTTAATTTTTGGTGGCGGAGGAAACCTCATAGAAGGACTGTACGCTGAGGGCCGCGATTTTATTCAAAGTAATATTCACAAATTTCACAAAACGATCATTATGCCTTCGACCATCAGAGGGTATAGCGATTTATTCACTAATAATATAGATAAGTTAGTTGTCTTTTGCCGAGAAAATACCACTTTCGATTATATAAAATCTCTCAGCTATGAGCCAAATAAGAACGTATTCATTGCTGATGACATGGCATTTTATCTCGATCTTAGCCAGTACCTGTCTCTTAAACCTGCCTATAAACAACAGGCAAACTGTTTCAGAACAGACTCAGAGTCTCTGACAGGAGAGCATAAAGAAAACAATCATGATATTTCGCTCACGTGGAATGGCGACTATTGGGATAATGAATTTCTGGCACGAAACTCTACCCGCTGCATGATCAACTTTCTTGAAGAGTATAAAGTTGTAAATACCGACAGACTTCACGTGGCAATTTTAGCCTCCCTGCTGGGGAAAGAAGTCAATTTCTACCCTAACTCATACTACAAGAATGAAGCCGTTTATAATTACTCGCTGTTAAATCATTACCCAAAAACGTGCTTTATTACTACCAGCTAAAAAATGCAGCGTATATTAATACGCTGCAAAAAAATTCACATAACCTTTACAGCATTATCAATTATTGCCTGCCAGCCTTCACGCGAGTATTCATTTGCCCGGCTATAGTCGGCAAATCTATCGATTGCGCCAATAAAAAGATTATCAGTCACTTTCTTGATTTCACCTGGAGCTGAACTTTCCACGTTACTTTTCACGTAAAGTATTTTACTATTACCGTGCTTCTTAAACTCTTTTGCTAAAGCGAATACTATATCATCAAGATTATTGCCATTGCTTTTTACGACAAAAATTTTATTGTCATCAACAAGGCTTTTCTTAAATTTGCTTATCAGGTAATTAATCTTCTCTACTTCTTTTTTATAAATAAGATCATTTTCCTGTTCAGAATAACGCCAGACCCAGCTATCATTTTTATTATCGCTATACATTTCAGTATGAAAACAAATATCATACTGTTGATCAAGCACCATATCCTGCCAGGATGGGGTCAGGTTTTCATAGACATACAAACCAGCAAAATCAGATTCTATTAGTTTTAGAAGAGCATGATAGTTTTTTATTAAAGTCCAACGAAACAAGCTGCCTTCATCATAACCTGACTCTCTGAGAAAGAAAGCAAACTCACAATTATCACCGAGACTTTCGAAACGCTGTAATTTATTCATCATTGTTTTCCAGAAGGGGAACCGAAGGATTATACAATAAGGTACCTCTGGCTAACACCAAAAATGTCGTCAGATGCCGTCCGCGCAGGGCAACATAACGCGATGAAAACATGGCATATCAGCATGACGCCCCCTCGTGGGATTATCACGCGTTCTGTCCCGATATGACGCATATAACCCATTGATAATATATTTTTTTCAGGCCGGGCCCGGATAAAGCCGCCCAGCGGAAACCCAGGCTCGGGAGCGAAGCGAGCCTCAGGCAAACATCTTTCTTCCCAGCTGGCGCCCCGCCTCCAGATGCGCCTCCGCCGTTTTCAGGTCCGGCAACAGCAGCATCTGCGAACTGGCTACCGTCGCCCCGCAGTAATCAAAAATCCCGTGGACAATCTGCGCATTAAAAGCATCGGTAAATCCGTGCTTGTCATACGTTTGTTGACTCGCTGCGCCTAATGCCACCAGATGCACCCGCAGGCGGCCCAGCTTCTTCACGACATCGCCGTCGGCGGTCTCCTCATAGGCCCAGCCGTTTGAAAACACGCGGTCAACCCAGCCCTTTAACAGCCCTGGCATCGACCACCAGTAAACGGGAAAAACCAGCACCAGCGCGTCGGCGTTATCAATTCTGGCCTGCTCGGCCATCACGTCGGGCGGCGTGTCGCCGGTTTGCAGAAATGCGGCGATATCCGGCTCGGCAAATATCGGGTTAAAGCCTTCCTGCGTTAAATCCGCTATGTCAGCCGTATGCTGCGGGCCGGATTCGGCAATTCCTTGCGCAATCGCCGTCGCTACGCTGTGAGTCAGCGACGTCTTGAGAGGATGAGAAACCACGATTAATGCATGCATGACGGATACCCCAGTTGCGCTATAACGATATTGGACGTAGTCTTATATACCAACAGTAACCTACCATTAGTAAGTTACCTTTAGTATATTAATATGTCAACGGGAGAATGTTTCCATGTCTGAACAACTCGTACGTCAGCGTTTAACGCGAGAAGAGCGGCGCAAGCAGCTGATTGATGTCGCCTGGCATATTATTCGGCAAGAAGGGACCGATGCTCTGACGTTGGGTTATCTGGCGACGCAGGCGGGCGTGACTAAACCCGTGGTTTACGATCACTTTGACAGCCGTTCAGGGCTTTTCGCGACGCTTTATCGCGAATACGACCAACGCCAGACGGCGCGAATGGATGAGATACTGCGCAATACCGAACCGAATGCGGAGAAGCTGGCCTCGGCGATCGCCAACGCCTATATCGAGTGCGTGCTGCTTCAGGGGCGCGAGATGCCCAGCGTCATGGCCGCGCTGGCCGGGACGCCAGAGCTGGAGAAGATCAAACAAGAGTGCATCGCCACCTTTACCGGAAAATGTCGGGACTATTTTTCGCCGCTTTGCGAGAGTGAGAATCTCAGCGAGGCGGCCATTCTCGCCATGCTCGGCTCCGCCGACGGGCTATCGGCCGCGGTAGTGAACGGCGTCATCACGGAGCAGCAGGCTAAAGATGAACTCTTTCAGGTCATTATGTCGATGCTGCAGCGCTGCTGTCATCGCTAAATCGCGCCCGCCGTCCGGCGGACGCGTTGATTATCAGCCGCCCGCTTTCTTGATCGCCGCATCCAGCGAGGCTTTATCCGCCAGCCCCGGGAATACGGTGATCGTCGCTTCCGTGGCGCCGGTAGTCGGCATCACGATAACGCCCGGCGTCCCGCTCAGGCCAATTTCCTGCGCCAGCTGATTGGTGCTTTCCAGTACCGGCTCAACGTCCGCCGCTTTCTTCGCGTCGAAATTCACTTTCTTCGCCTGCTGCTGGATGTCGGCAGCCGTCAGCTTGCCTTCGTTATGTCCGGTGGAGTAGATCCCGTTATGGTAGGTCAGATAAGCCTCTGCGCCCTTCTGCTGATAAATCTGCAGGCCGGTTTTGGCCGCTTCAAGCGAGGTTTCCCAGCGGCTGCCAAAAATCGGCCACTCTTTAAAGGCAAAGCGGGTCTGCGGGTGCTCTTTAATCACCTGTTCCATTACCGGCGCCAGACGACTGCAGTAAACGCACTGATAATCAAAGAATTCAATGACCGTGACTTTGCCCTCTTTCGGGCCGTAGGTTGGCGTATTTTTATCCTGGGTCAGCGCAGCCGCATTCTTCAGTACCGCCTGGGTCGCGGCGCTGGCCTGCTGCTGTTGCTGAATTTGCTGTAGCTTCTGGCTGGCCTGCAGCAGCACTTCCGGATGCGCGACTAAGTAATCCGCGGCGATTTTGCCAATACGGGCCTCTTGTTCAGGCGTAAAAGTCGGCGCATCAGCAGCGGTCGCCATAAGCGGAAACAGGGTAGCGCCGATAAAGGCAAATGTGAGTAAATTCTTATGGCCGGGCATGTAGTTAGTCCTTGCGATAGGTGAACGGCAGATGTATTTCTACGAACAAAATATCATCCTTTGCCTGCGAATCATTGCCGGACCATGCAATGATTGGTAACGATATTTTTCAATCACTCGCTGCGCGCGGTCTCTCGGTAAGGTGGCCAGAGTGCCCTAACGAGAGTACGCTTCGCCCCTGCGTTTTTCTGTAGGTTCTCTTTTTTGGTTCGATGAGTTGGGTATGAATGCGTTTTTCAGTCAGTGGGACGTGGCGGTTATTCTGCTGCAAATTATTGCTATCGATCTGTTATTGGGTGGCGACAACGCGGTGGTGATCGCGATGGCCTGCCGTAAACTGCCGCCTCAGCAGCGTACCAAAGCGATTATCATCGGCACCGTCGGCGCAATAGCGGCGCGCGTGCTGCTTTTAGCTATCGCGATCTATTTACTCTCATTGCCGTGGCTTAAAGTGGTCGGCGCGCTGATGCTACTGTGGATTGGCATCAAGCTGGTGACCAATCAGGAAGAAGAGAATGATGTCAGCAGCTCCAGCAGCCTGTGGCGTACCGCGGTCACCATTACCGTTGCCGATGTCATAATGTCGCTGGATAACGTGCTGGCGGTGGCCGCCGCCGGAAAAGGCCATCTGCTGCTGGTCGCGCTGGGCGTATTGATCAGCATTCCGATTATCGTCCTCGGCAGCAAGCTGGTGCTGGCTATCCTCAACCGCTTCCCGTCCGTGGTGATGCTGGGCGGGGCGCTCATCGGCTGGATAGCCGGTTCCATGATGGTGACCGATGTGACCATCGTTCATCTGTTCCCCAACGCGCCCGCCGCGCTCCCCGTGATGGGCGGAGCCATTGGCGCCGCCCTTGTGCTGCTGGAAGGGTTGCGCAGAAACCGCCGGCGCTCCAGCGAATAGCTGGCGTTCACGCTTGGCCGCCGTCAATCCCGACGGCGTCAAGTTTGCGCCATTTTTCCCCCACATCCGCCCTCATTTGCCCTACGCTTAGTAAAGACACCTGATCCAGGGATCTGTAACCATAATATTGTGCATAAATGAGATAAAACCATGGAATTAAAGGATTATTATGCCATTTTAGGGGTTCAGCCAACGGACGATCTGAAAACCATTAAGACCGCCTATCGCCGTCTGGCACGTAAATACCACCCCGATGTCAGCAAAGAAAACGATGCCGAAGCCAAATTCAAAGATCTCGCCGAAGCCTGGGAAGTGCTTAAAGATGACCAGCGCCGCGCCGAATACGACCAGCTCTGGCAGCACCGTAACGATCCGCAGTTTGGCCGTCAGCAGCAGCATTCCCACGAGCAGAGCTATAGCCAGCAGGACTTCGACGACATCTTCTCCTCCATGTTTGGCCAGCAGGCGCACCATAGCCGCCGCCAGCACGGCGTCCGCGGTCATGACTTAGAGATAGAAGTCGCGGTATTCCTTGAGGAGACCCTGGCCGAGCAGACGCGCACCATCAGCTATAAGCTGCCGGTTTATAACGTCTTTGGCATGGTCGAAAGCGAAACGCCGAAAACCCTTAACGTGAAAATTCCCGCGGGCGTCGTCGACGGCCAGCGGATCCGCCTGAAAGGCCAGGGCACCCCTGGCGAAAATGGCGGCCCTAACGGCGACCTGTGGCTGGTGATTCATATCGCCCCGCATCCGCTGTTTGATATCGTCGGACACAACCTTGAAATCGTCCTGCCGCTGGCGCCGTGGGAAGCAGCGCTAGGCACCAGGGTCACTATCCCGACGCTGAAAGAGAGCATCCTGCTGACCATTCCGCCGGGCAGCCAGGCCGGTCAGCGGCTGCGGGTGAAGGGCAAAGGGCTGACCAGCAAAACCACCACCGGCGACCTGTATGCGGTGATCAAAATCGTCATGCCGCCAAAACCAGATGAGAAGAGCCGTGAGCTCTGGCAGCAGCTGGCTGATGCACAATCCAGCTTCGAGCCGCGTAAGACATGGGGGAAAGCCTGATGGCTAAGATAACAGTGACGTTCACGATTACCGAGTTTTGTCTCCACACCGGCCTTTCCGAAGAGGAGCTTAACGAGATTGTCGGCCTCGGCATGATCGAGCCGCGCCAGCCGCAGCGGGAAAACTGGCTGTTTGACGATAGCGCGGTGACCATCGTTCACCGCGCCGTACGCCTGCGCAAAGAGCTGGAGCTGGACTGGCCGGGTATCGCTGTGGCCTTAACGCTGCTGGACGAGAACGCGCGCCTGAGCCGCGAAAATCAAATTCTGCAGCAGCGGCTGGCGCGCTTTCTGACCCATAGCTAAGCCGTAGCCCGCTCTCTTCCTGCGGCACCGCCCGGTCCTTACCGGGCCCGGGCGGTCCGCGAATGACCTCAAGCCCGTAGCCGCTCAGGACATAAAAAATGCCGCCGGGGGAAGCCCGCGGCGGCATGAATTACTGGCAAAACGATTTAGTCGTTGATGCGCGGATGCTGCTGCACCAGACGAGAACGTTTTTCCTGCAGGTCGGCGATTTCCTGATCGATATCTTCGATTTTATGTTCGATGTTATCGTAGTGCTCGCCGAGAATTTCTTTCGCTTCCTGAATATCCGAAGCCGCTGGCGTCGCCCCTTTCAGCGGACGATTGGCGGTCTCTTTCATCGACAGGCCGGTAATCAGACCAATCAACGCCACCACCATCAGATAGTAAGCCGGCATCATCAGGTTCTGCGTGCTTTCCACCAGCCACGCCGCCAGAGTCGGCGTCAGACCGGCAATCAGCACCGAGATGTTAAAGGCGCTGGCCAGGGCGCTAAAGCGGATGTGGGTCGGAAACATCGCCGGCAGCGACGAGGCCATCACCCCGATAAAGCAGTTCAGCACCACCGCCAGCAACAGCAGACCGGCGAAAATCAGGCCAAGGACGTTACTGTTAATCATGATAAAGGCCGGAATCGACAGCCCGAACAGCGCCACGCTACCAATCAGGATGAACGGACGACGGCCAAAACGGTCGCTGAGCATACCGATAACCGGCTGAACGAACAGCATCCCGACCATGATGGCGATGATGATCAGCACCCCGTGGTCTTCAGAATAGTGCAGGTTATGCGACAGGTAGCTCGGCATGTAGGTCAGCAACATGTAGTAGGTCACGTTGGTGGAAATCACCAGACCGATACAGGTCAGCAGGCTACGCCAGTGTTTGGTCGCAATCTCTTTGAAAGAGACTTTCGGCCCATCCTGCAGGCCCTCGCGGTCGCCCTGCTCCATTTTATCAACGTGCTGCTGGAACGCCGGCGTCTCTTCCAGCGCATGACGCAGATAAAGACCGATAATCCCTAACGGCAGCGCCAGGAAGAACGGAATACGCCAGCCCCAGTCGAGGAAGTTCTCTTCGCCCACCACGCTGGAAATCAGCACGACTACGCCCGCGCCCATGACAAAACCGGCTATCGAACCGAAGTCCAGCCAGCTGCCCATAAAGCCGCGTTTACGGTCAGGCGAGTACTCTGCAACAAAGATAGAGGCACCGGTATATTCGCCGCCCACCGAGAAGCCCTGCGCCATTTTACACAGCAGCAGCAGGATCGGCGCCCAGATACCAATCGTGGCATACGACGGAATAAGGCCGATACAGAATGTACTTATCGACATGATAACGATGGTTATCGCCAGAATCTTTTGTCGACCGTATTTATCGCCCAGCATCCCGAAGAACAGGCCGCCTAATGGACGAATTAAGAAGGGAACCGAGAAAGTACCGAGCGCGGCAATCATCTGCACGCTGGGGTTGGCATCGGGGAAAAAGACCTTACCAAGCGCATATGCAACAAAACCATATACCCCAAAATCGAACCATTCCATCGCGTTACCCAGCGACGCTGCGGTAATCGCTTTCTTCAGTTTGCTATCATCAATGATGGTCACATCCCGAAGCGTGATGGGTTTTACTTTTTTCCTTTTAAGCATAATTATCCTCTTTTGCTCTCGCCTTGAGCGCACGAATCTCCGCCGAATGACAAGGTCATTCGCGTCATGCGTTGGGAGCGGCGAATTGCTGTGCTCCACATTTCAAGCGTAGCAGGTTTGCCTGCACTGTCTGCTGACAGTCCGTACAACCGAACCTGTTGACGCCTGCTCTGGCCATAATGAAATAAGCGGTACCGCTAATAAGTGTAGTGAATTTGCGTTCTCGCCTTTTTACCCTAACAGCGTTTAAATTTGGGATCAACTTCACAAAAATTTACCTACCCTTAAACAGAGTCATCCAAAAGCAATAAGTTCAATGAATATTGGAACTTAGCGATACATTTCCGGAAATATCCTGCGCTTTTTATGAAAATAAGCCCGCCAGGCCTCACGATATATATCCTCTTTCTCCGCTGCGATAAGTCATAAAAAAGGCCCGACAAAAGTGCGGGATTGCGCTATAATCAGCATTACTTTCGGCTATCAGCCGCCATTTAAAGGACCAACGTCCTGTTTTACCCAGTAATCGCGAGGAACGTCATGCAACTGCCACACTGCCCAAAATGCCATTCTGAATACACTTACGAAGACGGCGGCATGTTTATCTGCCCGGAATGCGCCCATGAATGGAACAATGCCGAGCCTGCGGACGATAACGACGCGCTGGTGGTCAAAGACGCCAACGGTAATTTACTCGCCGACGGCGACAGCGTCACCGTGGTAAAAGATCTGAAGGTTAAAGGCAGCTCTTCGATGCTAAAAATCGGCACTAAAGTGAAGAATATCCGCCTGGTTGAAGGCGATCATAATATTGACTGTAAAATAGATGGTTTTGGCCCGATGAAGCTAAAATCCGAATTTGTTAAAAAGAACTGATTTTATTCCCCCGACGCCCGTTGTCGGGGGGAAATATATTTTCCCGTGGCCTCCCGGAATCCCTCGCTGCCGCCTGGCTTAATTCTGCAATCCCCTTCTACGCTTAATGGAATATTCGTTACCTGAGGTAATGGTTATGCCCTTAAGTCCCTATATCGCTTTTAGCGGCAACTGCGCTGCCGCCATCGCTTTCTACCAGCAGGCGCTGGGCGCGGAGCTCATCCACAAAATCACCTGGGGTGAAATGCCGCAGAATACGCGGGACGCCGAAGATGGCTGCCCTTCCGGCCAGCATCTGGCTGCCGACGGTATCGCGCACGCCAGCCTGCGCATTGCCGATAGTATCCTGATGCTCAGCGACAGCCCCTCCAGCAACATGGAGCGCTACGCCGGATTTACCGTCGTGCTGGACTCGCAGGATGTTATTGAGGGTAAACGCTGGTTTGACGGCCTCGCCGACGGCGGGCAGATTGAAATGGCCTGGCAGGAAACCTTCTGGGCGCACGGCTTCGGTAAAGTTATCGACCGCTTTGGCGTCCCGTGGATGGTCAACGTGGTGAAAGAGCCTTAACGCTGACCTTTTCCCTCACTCTGTGTTCCCCCCGAAAGGGAGAGAGGGCGGAGTGAGGGCATCTGTGCATTCACTCCCCCTTACCCTGTCATTCCACCGGCATCAACTCTTCATCCCCCGGTCATCATGAGTTAACCGAAATGTAACAAAAAACCGTCAGGATCGGCCCACGCTCAGAGGGAAATACTTCCTTGTCCTTAGTGAGGCTCGATTGACATGTACCTATCCAGACATCCGACCAGTTATCCAACGCGATATCAGGAAATTGCCGCCAAACTGGAGCAAGAGCTTCGCCATCATTACCGCTGCGGCGACTATCTGCCCGCCGAGCAGCAGCTGGCGTCCCGCTTTGAGGTTAACCGCCACACCCTGCGCCGGGCCATCGATCAGCTCGTCGAACGCGGCTGGGTCCAGCGCCGTCAGGGCGTCGGCGTGCTGGTGCTGATGCGCCCGATAGATTATCCGCTCAACGCCCAGGCCCGCTTTAGCCAAAATCTTCTCGAACAGGGCAGCCACCCGACCAGCGAGAAGCTGCTGTCGGTGGTGCGTCCGGCCAGCAGCCACGTTGCCGAGGCGTTTGCTATCAGTGAAGGCGATAACGTCATTCACCTGCGCACCCTGCGCCGCGTGAACGGCGTCGCCCTGTGTCTGATTGACCACTACTTTACCGACCTGCAGCTGTGGCCGGTTCTGCAAACCTTTACCCACGGCTCTCTCCATGACCTGCTGCGCGATCGGCTGGATATCGAACTGACCCGCGTGCGCACCAAAATCAGCGCCCGCCGCGCGCAGGCCAAAGAGAGCAATATTCTCGGCATTCCCAACATGGCGCCGCTGCTGTGCGTGCGCACCCTGAATCATCGCCAGGGCGAGCAGAGCGCGACGGAGTACTCCGTCAGCCTGACCCGCGCCGACATGATTGAATTCACCATGGAGCACTGAATGCACTTTGATACCGCAACCCGCCAGCGCTGGATGTCCGTGCTGGCCCACAGTGAACCACAAGAACTGGCGGCGCGGATGCAGACGCTGCAGCTCGCGCCGCAGTATGAGCTGATTCGCGCCCCGGAGACCGGGCTGGTGCAGCTGCAGGCGCGTATGGGCGGCATCGGCGACCGATTCTTCGCCGGAGACGCCACCTTAACCCGCGCCGCCATTCGCCTGGCCGACGGCACCCTCGGCTATAGCTGGATTCTGGGCCGCGACCGCCTGCACGCTGAACACTGCGCGGCCATTGATGCCCTGATGCAGTCACCACACCATTTTCACACCCTGATGGAAACCCTGATAACCCCGCTGGAAGAACAACGCAGCGCGCGCATTGAAGCCCGACGCGCCGAAGTCAACGCCAGCCGGGTCGACTTCTTTACTCTGGTTCGCGGAGATAACGCATGACATTACAACCCGCCTTTACCCTGGCTGTGCAGGATGCCCAGCACAGTTTCCGCCGCCTGCTGAAGGCGATGAGCGAGCCGGGAGTGATTGTCTCCCTGCAGCAGCTTCAGCACGGCTGGCAGCCGCTGAACGTCGCCTCCACCAGCCTGCTGCTGACGCTGGTGGATCACGATACGCCGGTCTGGCTCGCTCCCGCGCTGCATAACGATCTTGTCGGCCAGAATCTGCGCTTCCATACCGGCGCGCCGCTGGTTGAGCAGCCGCAGCAGGCGACCTTCGCCGTCGCCAGCGACAGCATCAGCGCCGAGCAGCTGAACGTGCTTTCCGCCGGTACCGTCGTCGCCCCGGAAACCGGCGTCACGCTGGTGGTTCAGCTTGCCAGCCTGAGCGGCGGCCGGATGCTGCGGCTGACCGGCGCGGGGATCGCCGAAGAGCGGATGATCGCCCCGCAGCTGCCGGAATGCATTATTGAAGAATTGACCGAGCGTCCGCATCCGTTCCCGCTGGGAATCGATCTGATCCTCACCTGCGGCGAACGCCTGCTGGCGATTCCGCGCACCACTCACGTCGAGGTCTGCTAATGTACGTAGCCGTCAAAGGCGGCGAGAAGGCGATCGTCGCCGCTCACGCCCTACAGGAACAGAAACGCCGAGGCGAGGGACGGCTTCCTGAAATCAGCGTTGATCAGATTAGCCAACAGCTTAATCTGGCGGTGGACCGGGTCATGACCGAAGGCGGCATCGCCGACCGGGAGCTGGCGGCGCTGGCGCTGAAGCAGGCCAGCGGCGACAGCGTCGAAGCGATTTTTCTGCTGCGCGCTTATCGCACCACCCTGCAAAGGCTGGCGGTCAGCGAGCCAGTCGACACCGCCGGTATGCGCCTTGAGCGCCGTATCTCGGCGGTCTATAAAGATATCCCCGGCGGCCAGATGCTCGGCCCGACCTACGATTACACCCACCGTCTGCTCGATTTTACCCTGCTGGCCAACGGCGAAACGCCGCCGCTGGCGACCGATAGCGCACCGCAGGAAGCGACGCCGCACGTCTTTAATCTGCTCGTCCAGCAGGGGCTGGCGAAGGCGGAGCGGGATACCGACGCGCAGCCCGACGATATCACCCGCCATCCGCCGGTTTATCCCTGTTCGCGCTCTTCGCGCCTGCAGCAGCTGACGCGCGGCGACGAGGGCTACCTGCTGGCGCTGGCCTACTCCACCCAGCGCGGCTACGGACGCAACCATCCGTTTGCCGGTGAAATTCGCAGCGGCTACGTCGCGGTGGAGATCGCTCCCGAAGAGCTGGGCTTCACCGTCACTATCGGCGAACTGCTGATGACCGAATGCGAGATGGTCAACGGCTTTGTCGACCCTCAGGATGAACCGCCGCACTTTACCCGCGGCTACGGCCTGACGTTCGGCATGAGCGAGCGCAAAGCGATGGCGATGGCGCTGGTTGACCGCGCGCTCCAGGCGCCGGAGTACGGCGAAGAGGTGGCGGGCCCTGCCCAGGATGAAGAGTTTGTGCTGGCCCATGCCGATAACGTCGAGGCCGCCGGTTTCGTTTCGCACCTTAAACTTCCCCACTATGTCGATTTCCAGGCCGAACTGGCGCTGCTTAAACGCCTGCAACGGGAGAATCAACGTGGCTAACGCACTGACCGGCTATAACTTTGCTTATCTCGACGAGCAAACCAAACGCATGATCCGCCGCGCCATCCTGAAAGCGGTGGCCATCCCCGGCTACCAGGTGCCCTTCGGCGGTCGCGAGATGCCGATGCCCTACGGCTGGGGAACCGGCGGTATCCAGCTTACCGCCAGCGTCATCGGGGAAAATGACGTCCTGAAGGTGATCGATCAGGGCGCCGATGACACCACCAACGCGGTATCGATTCGTCAGTTTTTCAAACGCGTGACCGGCGTCGCGACCACCGAGCGCACCGAAGACGCCACGCTGATCCAGACCCGCCACCGGATCCCGGAAACGCCGCTGACTGACGATCAGATCCTGATCTTCCAGGTGCCGATCCCGGAGCCGCTGCGCTTTATCGAGCCGCGCGAAACCGAAACCCGCACCATGCACGCGCTGGAGGAGTACGGCGTGATGCAGGTGAAGCTGTACGAAGATATTGCCCGCTTCGGCCATATCGCCACCACCTACGCCTACCCGGTGAAGGTCAACGGCCGCTACGTGATGGATCCGTCGCCGATTCCAAAATTCGATAATCCGAAGATGCATATGATGCCTGCGCTACAGCTGTTCGGCGCCGGACGCGAAAAACGCATCTACGCGGTACCGCCGTATACCCCGGTTGAGAGCCTCGATTTCGACGATCATCCGTTTACCGTTCAGGAGTGGGATGAACCCTGCGCCATCTGCGGATCTCGCCATAGCTATCTTGATGAAGTGGTGCTCGACGACAGCGGCAAACGGATGTTTGTCTGCTCCGATACCGACTATTGCCGCCAACAGAGCGAGGAGCAGAAAAAATGAGTCATCCGTTACTGGCGGTGAACAACCTGACCCACCTCTACGCGCCGGGCAAAGGCTTCAGCGACGTCTCGTTTGAGCTGTGGCCGGGGGAAGTGCTGGGTATCGTCGGCGAATCCGGCTCCGGAAAAACCACGCTGCTGAAAGCGATCTCCGCCCGCCTGGCCCCGCAGCAGGGAGAAGTGCTGTATCAACAGCGCTCGCTATACGCCATGAGCGAAGCGGATCGCCGACGTCTGCTGCGCACCGAATGGGGCGTGGTGCATCAG
The DNA here is from genome assembly GCF_040064585.1 of Klebsiella sp. CN_Kp113. Classification (NCBI taxonomy): domain Bacteria; kingdom Pseudomonadati; phylum Pseudomonadota; class Gammaproteobacteria; order Enterobacterales; family Enterobacteriaceae; genus Klebsiella; species Klebsiella sp. CN_Kp113. The sequence continues at coordinate 15,831 of NZ_JBEAID010000032.1, forward strand.
CATCCGATGGACGGCCTGCGCCGCCAGGTCTCGGCCGGCGGCAATATCGGCGAACGCCTGATGGCCACCGGGTCCCGTCACTACGGCAATATTCGCGCCACCGCCGGACAGTGGCTGCAGGAGGTGGAGATCCCGCCTTCGCGCATTGACGACCTGCCCACCACCTTTTCCGGCGGGATGCAGCAGCGCCTGCAAATCGCCCGCAATCTGGTGACGCAGCCGAGGCTGGTGTTTATGGATGAGCCCACCGGCGGGCTGGACGTATCGGTGCAGGCGCGCCTGCTCGATCTGCTGCGCGGCCTGGTCGTGGAGCTGAACCTGGCGGTGGTGATTGTGACCCACGACCTTGGCGTCGCCCGCCTGCTGGCTAACCGTCTGCTGGTGATGAAGCAGGGCCAGGTAGTCGAAAGCGGCTTAACCGACCGGGTGCTCGACGATCCCCATCACCCCTATACCCAGCTGCTGGTGTCGTCGGTGTTGCAGAACTGAGTGAATGTCCACTCCCCGGTGGCGCTGCGCTTACCGGGGCTACGGATCCCGGGCCGTCTGCGAGCCGGTAGCCCGGACAGGCGCAACGCGTCGCCTCCGGGATTCCCCGGTCGCGCTTCGTGAGTTAATGCATCAGGTAGCCCGGATAAGGCGTTCACGCCGCGATCCGGGGAAATTCAGGCACGATGAGGCTAAAAATGAACGCCATCCGCGTTGAAAACATCCATAAAACCTTTGTTCTGCACCAGCAGCACGGCGTCCGTCTGCCGGTACTCGCCGACGCCTCGCTGACCGTGAATGCCGGTGAATGCGTGGTGCTGCACGGCCATTCCGGTAGCGGAAAATCGACCCTGCTGCGTTCGCTGTACGCCAACTATCTCCCCGATAGCGGCCACATTCATATTCGCCACGGCGATGAATGGGTGGACCTGGTCACCGCCACGCCGCGTAAAGTGCTGGAAGTGCGCAAAACCACCATTGGCTGGGTCAGCCAGTTTCTGCGGGTGATCCCGCGCATTTCCGCCCTCGACGTAGTGATGCAGCCGCTGCTCGAACTGGGCATCCCGCGCGAAGAGAGCGCCGCGAAAGCCGCCCGCCTGCTAACGCGGCTGAACGTACCCGAACGCCTGTGGCACCTCGCCCCCTCGACTTTTTCCGGCGGTGAACAACAGCGGGTTAACATCGCCCGCGGCTTCGCGGTCGACTACCCGATTTTGCTTCTCGACGAACCCACCGCCTCGCTGGACGGCAAAAATAGCGCCGCGGTGGTGGAACTGATCCATGAAGCCAAAGCCCGCGGCGCGGCGATCGTCGGTATTTTTCACGACGAGGCCACGCGCAACCAGGTCGCCGACCGTCTGCACCCGATGGGGATTTCAGCATGATTATCAATAACGTAAAGCTGGTTCTCGAAGACGAGGTGATTAACGGCTCGCTGGAAGTGCAGGACGGCAGAATTTCGGCCTTTGCCGAAAGCCAGAGCCGACTGGCGGAGGCCATCGATGGAGAGGGCGGCTGGCTGCTGCCGGGGCTTATCGAGCTGCATACCGACAACCTGGACAAGTTTTTCACCCCGCGACCGAAAGTGGACTGGCCCGCCCACTCGGCGATGAGCAGCCACGACGCGCTGATGGTCGCCAGCGGCATCACCACCGTGCTGGATGCCGTGGCTATTGGCGATGTGCGCGACGGCGGCGATCGCCTGGAAAATCTCGAAAAAATGATCAACGCCGTGGAAGAGACGCAGAAGCGCGGCCTCAACCGCGCAGAACATCGGCTGCATCTGCGCTGCGAACTGCCGCATCACACCACCCTGCCGCTGTTTGAGAAGCTGGTTGGCCGCGAGCCGGTGAGCATGGTCTCCCTGATGGATCACTCCCCTGGCCAGCGCCAGTATGCCGACCGCAGCAAATACCGCGACTACTATCAGGGCAAATATCACCTGACCAACGAAGAGATGGACAAATTCGAAGAGGAGCAGATGGCGCTGGCGGCGGCCTGGTCTCAGCCTAACCGGCAGCGCATCGCCGCCATCTGTCGCGAACGGAATATCGCGCTGGCCAGCCACGATGACGCCACCTGCGAACATGTGCTCGAATCGCGCCAGCTTGGCAGCGTCATCGCCGAATTTCCCACCACGATCGCCGCAGCGCAGGCGTCACGCCAGCACGGGATGAACGTACTGATGGGCGCGCCGAATATCGTACGCGGCGGCTCGCACTCGGGGAACGTCGCCGCCCACCATCTGGCGGCCAGCGGCCTGCTGGACATTCTCTCCTCCGACTATTATCCCGCCAGCCTGCTGGATGCCGCTTTTCGCATCGCCGACGACGAGGGCAACGCCTTTACCCTCGCGCAGGCCATTCGTCTGGTGAGCAAAAACCCGGCCCAGGCGCTGGGGCTGCACGACCGCGGGGCGATTGCCGAAGGTAAGCGGGCGGACCTGGTGCTGGCGCGCCGTCACGGCGAGCATATCCATATTGATCACGTCTGGCGGCAAGGCAAGAGGGTCTTCTGATGACAGGGAAACTGATTTGGCTGGTCGGCCCCTCCGGCTCCGGCAAAGACAGCCTGCTGGCGGCGCTGCGCCAGCGGGAGCATCCGCAGCTGCTGGTGGCGCACCGCTACATAACCCGTCCACACAACGCGGGCTGTGAAAACCATATCGCCCTCAGCGAGCATGAGTTTTTTACCCGCGCCGAACAACATCTGTTTGCTCTTAGCTGGCATGCTAACAACAATTACTATGGCATTGGCATCGAGATTGACCTGTGGCTGCACGCCGGGTTCGACGTGGTCGCTAACGGTTCACGCGCCCATCTGCCGCAGGCGCAGGCGCGCTATGCCGACGCGCTGCTGCCCATCTGTCTGCAGGTTTCTCCGGCGGTGCTGCGACAGCGCCTGGAGCAGCGCGGACGGGAGAACGAGACGGAAATCGCCCAGCGCCTGGCGCGCGCGGCGCGCTATACGCCGAACGAGTGTCTGACGCTGAATAACGATGGCCGACTTAGCCAGTCGGTGGATGCCCTGGTTTCGCTGATTCGTATTCACGGCAACCGGCGCGAACAGCAGACTGCCTGAACGCGAGGAGAAGAGATGAGCCTGACTATCCGCTTAACCGGCACCGGCGGCGCGCAGCTGGTACCGGTTTTCGGCTGCGACTGCCCCGCCTGCCGCCGCGCCCGCGTCGACGAAGCGCATCGTCGCCGTCCCTGTAGCGCGGTCGTCAAATACAACAACGCGGTGACCCTGCTCGATGCCGGGCTACCGGACCTGATGATCCAGTGGCCCGCCGGCAGCTTTCAGCAGTTTCTGCTCACCCATTATCATATGGATCACGTTCAAGGCCTGTTCCCGCTGCGCTGGGGCGTGGGCGAACCTATTGCGGTATACGGCCCCCCGGATGAACAGGGCTGCGATGATCTGTTTAAGCATCCTGGCCTGCTGGATTTCAGCCATACCGTCGAACCCTTTGTAAGATTTGAACTTCAGGGATTGCGCGTTACGCCGCTGCCGCTGAACCACTCAAGGCTCACGTTTGGCTATCTGCTGGAGTCGGCCCACAGCCGGGTCGCCTGGCTATCCGACACCGCCGCGCTGCCGGAGAAAACGCTGAAGTTCCTGCTGAATAACCAGCCGCAGCTTATCATTATCGACTGTAGCCACGAGCCGCGCCCGCAGCCGCCGCGCAACCACTGCGACCTGAACACCGTGCGGGCCATTAACCAGATCATCGGCTGCCCGCGGGTGATCCTCACCCATATCAGCCACCGCTTCGATACGTGGATGATGGAAAATGCTCTACCAGCGGGATTTGAAGCGGGATTTGACGGCATGGAGATAGCGCTGGATTAAGCGGGCGCGGCGAAAGCCGCGGGTCGTGCCGCATCAATAATCATCATCCAGCCTGCGCTGGTCGCTTTCCAACTGACGGCGGTCCCGATCAAGCTGGCGCTGGCGCTCGTCAAGTTCGCGTCGGCGATCCTCAAGCTGTCGCCGCCGGTCGTCATACTGCCGCTGGCGATCGGCGCTCTGCTGGCGGCTGTCCTGATAGCGCCCATCATCATAGTCATCATCGTCAGACCGGCTATCGCCCGGATGGTAAGCATCATTAATGGCCTGCTGAATATTGCCGATCGCGTCATCAATCATATCGGCGTGCGCCAGCTGGCCGGCGAGGGACAAGGTGCAGATAAGCAAAGCGGTAGAGTAACGTTTCATAAAGCCAGTCTCATCGGGGGGCTGGCTCTACGTTAATCAAGGGCTATCGCCGGGAGTAGCGGAGGAATCTCAAATCCGCTGCTGTTCAATCGCGCCGATGGCGTCCACTCGCCCCTGATGTCGCCCGCCCTCAAATTCGGCAGCCAGCCAGGCATCGACGATCATTTTCGCCAGTTCAAGGCCGATCACCCGCGCGCCAAAGGCCAGAATATTGGTGTTGTTATGCTGTCGTGAAAGCTGCGCCGAGTAGGGCTCGCTGCACACCACCGCACGAATACCCGGGTGCTTATTGGCGGCGATAGAGATTCCGACGCCGGTGCCGCAGATCAGGATCCCGCCGTCGACCTCGCCGGCGGCAATGGCCTGAGCGACGGCGCTGGCATAGCGCGGATAGTCGGTACGTTCCGTGGACCATGCGCCTTTATCTACGACGTCAATACCGCGCTGGCGCAGATGCGCAAGAATATCGTCTTTCAGGATAATCCCGACGTGATCGCAGCCAAATGCAATCCTTTTCATACTTAGCCTCGCCTGTTGTTAACTTTACAAGGATGACTGGCGTTGTGATTTAAACGCCTAAAAATGCCCCAGGAAACGCTGAAAACAGCATCGTCAGGCTCCTTTCTACACGGGCAAATTTTACAAATCAAGACGAAAGCGTTATTTAACCTGATTTTCACCTTGCAAAAAAAGAACTGAAAAAAACAGTAATTCACTGATTTATAATGAATTCATAAGAAATTAAGATAAAATCAACATTAACAAAACTTCACGATAAACATAACTTTATAAAAAATATAATTTTGTGAAGTTGGTAGTATCTTTTTTGTTTCGCCTGTGGTGATATAGTGTCGTCTTCATTTTATGGACAATGAGAAAGCGATGAGTCAGACAGAATCCAGTTCGCTCCCTAACGGCATCGGCCTTGCCCCCTGGCTTCGCATGAAGCAGGAAGGAATGACCGAAAACGAGAGCCGTATCGTCGAATGGTTGCTTACCCCCGGCAATCTCAGCGACGCGCCGGCAATCAAGGACGTCGCGGAAGCGCTGTCGGTATCAGAAGCCATGATCGTTAAGGTTTCTAAGCTGCTGGGGTTTAGCGGTTTTCGTAACCTGCGCAGCGCGCTGGAGGCCTACTTTTCGCAGTCTGAACAGGTGTTACCGACCGAACTCTCCTTTGATGATGCGCCGCAGGATGTGGTGAATAAGGTGTTCAACATCACCCTGCGCACCATTATGGAAGGCCAGTCGATCGTGAACGTTGACGAAATTCACCGCGCGGCGCGCTTTTTTGCCCAAGCCAACCAGCGCGACCTGTACGGCGCGGGCGGCTCCAACGCCATCTGCGCCGACGTGCAGCATAAGTTTTTACGCATCGGCGTGCGCTGCCAGGCCTACCCGGACGCGCATATCATGATGATGTCCGCCTCGCTGCTGAAGGAAGGCGATGTCGTGCTGGTGGTCTCGCACTCCGGGCGCACCAGCGATATCAAATCAGCGGTAGAGCTGGCGAAAAAGAACGGGGCGAAAATTATCTGTATCACCCATAGCTATCATTCGCCGATTGCCAAGTTAGCTGATTTTATTATTTGTTCGCCAGCACCAGAGACGCCTTTATTAGGGCGTAACGCCTCAGCGCGTATATTACAACTCACATTATTAGATGCGTTTTTTGTTTCCGTTGCACAGCTCAACATTGAGCAAGCGAATTTAAATATGCAAAAAACTGGCGCGATTGTTAATTTCTTTTCACCCGGCGCGCTTAAATAAAAAACCGATCCCACACTGGTGGGATCAATATAACTGTATCCTACACTGAGAATACTGCCATGAATAAATATCTGAAACTTTTCAGCGGCACGCTCATGGGCGTAATGTTATCCACCAGCGCCTTTGCCGCCGCCGATTATGCTGTGGTATTAAAAACCTTATCCAATCCATTTTGGGTGGATATGAAAAAGGGTATTGAGGACGAAGCCAAAACGCTGGGCGTAAGCATCGATATTTTTGCCTCGCCTTCCGAAGGGGATTTTCAGTCGCAGCTGCAGCTGTTTGAAGACCTGAGCAACAAAAACTACAAAGGTATCGCCTTTGCGCCGCTCTCCTCGGTAAACCTGGTCATGCCGGTAGCCAAAGCGTGGAAAAAGGGCATCTTTCTGGTCAACCTCGATGAAAAAATCGATATGGATAACCTGAAGAAAGCCGGCGGCAACGTAGAAGGTTTTGTCACCACCGATAACGTGGCGGTGGGGGCGAAAGGCGCGGCTTTTATTATCGACAAGCTCGGCGCGGAAGGCGGCGAAGTCGCTATTATCGAAGGCAAAGCCGGTAACGCCTCAGGCGAAGCTCGCCGCAGCGGCGCCACCGAAGCCTTCAAAAAAGCGAGCCAGATCAAGCTGGTGGCCAGCCAGCCTGCCGACTGGGACCGCATCAAAGCGCTGGACGTCGCCACGAACGTGCTGCAGCGTAACCCGAACGTTAAAGCGATTTACTGCGCCAACGACACCATGGCAATGGGCGTCGCCCAGGCCGTCGCGAACGCCGGCAAAACCGGCAAGGTGCTGGTGGTGGGTACCGACGGTATTCCGGAAGCGCGCAAAATGGTCGAAGCCGGGCAAATGACCGCCACTATCGCGCAGAACCCGGCGGATATTGGCGCTACGGGTCTTAAGCTGATGGTCGACGCCGAGAAGAGCGGCAAAGTCATCCCGCTGGATAAAGCCCCGCAGTTTACGCTAGTGGATTCCATTCTGGTGACGAAATAGGTCTGTGCATCCCCTCTTTCTTTGGAAGAGGGGAAATCACGCAGCGGTAATAAAGGAAATTTTCTATGCTCACGCCATATATTTCAATGGCGGGGATCGGCAAATCCTTTGGCCCGGTTCACGCATTAAAATCGGTTGATTTAACTATTTACCCCCATGAAATACATGCTTTACTAGGGGAAAACGGTGCCGGTAAATCAACGCTGATGAAAGTATTGTCGGGAATACATGAACCGACCAAAGGCACCATTACGATTAATAACGTTAACTACCACAAGCTTGACCATAAATTAGCGGCCCAGCTCGGCATTGGTATTATTTACCAGGAGCTCAGCGTCATTGATGAATTAACGGTGCTGGAGAATTTATATATTGGCCGCCATCTGACGAAAAAAGTCTGCGGCGTCAACGTTATCGACTGGAAGGAAATGCGCGTACGGGCGGCGATGATGCTGCTGCGCGTCGGGCTGAAGATCGATTTAGACGAAAAGGTGGCGAATCTCTCCATCAGCCACAAGCAGATGCTGGAGATCGCCAAGACGCTGATGCTCGACGCTAAAGTGCTGATCATGGATGAACCGACCTCCTCGCTGACCAATAAAGAGGTGGACTATCTGTTCCTGATCATGAACCAGCTGCGTAAAGAGGGCACCGCCATTGTTTATATCTCGCACAAGCTGGCGGAAATACGACGCATCTGCGACCGCTACACGGTGATGAAAGACGGCAGCAGCGTCTGCAGCGGGAAGGTCAGCGAAGTGAATAACGACGACATCGTACGCCTGATGGTCGGCCGCGAGCTGCAAAACCGCTTCAACGCCATGAAAGAGAGCACCGGCAACACCGCCCGCGAGACGGTGTTCGAAGTGAAAAACGTCACCAGCCATGACAAGAAAAAGGTACGCGATATCTCATTTAGCGTGAATCGCGGCGAAATTCTCGGCTTTGCCGGGCTGGTCGGCTCCGGGCGCACCGAGCTGATGGACTGCCTGTTTGGAGTCGATAAGCGTAGCAGCGGTGAAATATACCTCAACGGCAACGCGATCTCGCCCCGCTCGCCGCTCGACGCCTTAAAGAAAGGCATGGGGTATATCACCGAAAGCCGCCGGGAAAACGGCTTTTTCCCCAATTTTTCCATCGCCCAGAATATGGCGGTCAGCCAGAGCCTGAAGCGCGGCGGCTACAAAGGGGCCATGGGGCTGTTCCGCGAAGGCGACGAACGCAGAACGGCGGAGGAGCAGCGCAAGCTGCTGGCGCTGAAGTGCCATTCGGTCGATCAGAACATCACCGAGCTCTCCGGCGGCAACCAGCAGAAGGTGCTGATTTCCAAATGGCTATGCTGCAGCCCCGAAGTGATCATTTTTGACGAGCCGACGCGCGGTATCGACGTGGGCGCAAAAGCCGAAATTTATAAAGTGATGCGCCAGCTGGCCGATGACGGAAAAGTCATCCTGATGGTGTCGTCCGAACTACCTGAAATTATCGCCGTCTGCGACCGCATTGCCGTGTTCTGCGAAGGGCGACTGACGCAAATCCTGACCAATCGCGACGACATGAGCGAAGAGGAGATTATGGCATGGGCACTACCACAAGAGTGAAAGGCGAGATGGGCGAGAAAAAACCGTTTAACTTCGCGCTGTTCTGGGATAAATACGGCACCTTTTTTATTCTCGCCATCATCGTCGCCATCTTCGGCACCCTGTCGTCAGAGTACTTCCTGACGACCAACAATATTACGCAGATCTTCGTCCAGAGCTCGGTCACCGTCCTGATCGGCATGGGCGAGTTCTTCGCGATCCTCGTCGCCGGGATCGACCTGTCGGTCGGGGCGATCCTCGCGCTCTCCGGGATGGTCACCGCGAAGCTGATGCTGGCGGGCGTCGACCCGTTCCTCGCGGCGCTGATTGGCGGCGTGCTGGTCGGCGGCGCGCTGGGGGCCATCAACGGCTGCCTGGTCAACTGGACCGGCCTGCATCCGTTCATTATTACCCTCGGCACCAACGCCATCTTCCGCGGTATTACGCTGGTGATCTCTGATGCCAACTCGGTGTACGGGTTTTCTTTTGATTTCGTTAACTTTTTCGCCGCCACGCCGCTGGGCATTCCGGTTCCGGTGATCTTCTCGCTGATTGTGACGGTGATCCTGTGGTTCCTGACCACCCGTATGCGCGTGGGCCGCAACATCTACGCGCTGGGCGGTAACAAGCACTCCGCTTTCTACTCCGGCATCGACGTCAAGTTCCACATGCTGCTGGTGTTCATCATTTCCGGCGTTTGCGCCGGGCTGGCGGGCGTGGTCTCCACCGCCCGCCTCGGGGCGGCGGAACCGCTGGCCGGCATGGGCTTTGAAACCTACGCCATCGCCAGCGCCATCATTGGCGGCACCAGCTTCTTCGGCGGTAAAGGACGCATCTTCTCGGTGGTCATCGGCGGCCTGATTATCGGCACTATCAACAACGGACTGAACATCCTGCAAGTACAAACCTACTACCAGCTGGTGGTAATGGGCGGATTAATCATCGCGGCTGTCGCCCTCGACCGTCTTATCAGTAAGTAAGGAATTTATCATGAAAATTGCTCCCTCTTTAATGTGTATGGATCTGCTGAAATTCAAAGAACAGATCGAGTTTATCGACCAGCACGCAGACTATTTTCACATCGACATTATGGACGGTCATTTTGTACCAAACCTGACCCTGTCGCCGTTTTTCGTCAGCCAGGTCAAAAAGCTGGCCAGCAAACCGCTGGACTGCCATCTGATGGTCACCCGCCCGCAGGACTACATTAGCCAGCTGGCGCAGGCGGGGGCGGATTTTATCACCCTGCATCCGGAAACGATTAACGGCCAGGCCTTCCGCCTGATCGAAGAGATCCGTCGCCAAGGCATGAAGGTCGGACTGATCCTTAACCCGGAAACCCCGGTTGAGACCATGAAGTACTACATTCATAAAGCCGACAAAATCACGGTGATGACCGTCGATCCGGGCTTCGCCGGGCAGCCGTTTATCCCGGAGATGCTGGAAAAAATCGCCGAACTGAAAGCCTGGCGCGAGCGCGAGGGGCTGAGCTACGAGATCGAAATCGACGGCTCCTGCAATAAAGCCACCTATCAAAAACTGATGGCGGCGGGCGCGGACGTCTTTATCGTCGGCACATCAGGCCTCTTCAATCACGCCGATAAGATAGAAGACGCGTGGCAGATCATGGCAGAGCAGATCCTGACGGCAAAACGCGAGGTAATGCCTCATGCAAAAACAGCGTAACGTCGTCGCGGGCGTGGATATGGGCGCGACCCATATCCGGCTTTGCCTGCAAAAGGCGCAGGGCGAAGCGTTGCACTGCGAAAAGCGGCGCACCGCCGACGTGATTAGCGCCGACGGCCTGGTCAACGGTATTAAAAACCTGCTGCAGCAGCAGCTGACCCAGCACGACGCCCACTGCTGCGGGCTGGTGATGGGGTTTCCGGCGCTGGTGGCAAAAGACAAGCGGACGATTATCTCAACGCCCAATCTGCCGCTGGCCGCCGACGACCTGTATAACCTGGCCGACCGGCTGGAAGCGGCGCTGGGCTGCCCGGTGGAGTTTTCCCGCGATGTGAATCTGCAGCTCTCTTTTGATGTGCAGCAGAACGGCCTGCAGGAGCAGGAGGTGCTGGCGGCCTATCTTGGCACCGGTATGGGCTTCGCGGTCTGGCTGAACGGCGGACCGTGGACCGGCGCCCACGGCGTGGCGGGCGAGCTGGGGCATATTCCGCAGGGCGATGACGCCCTCACCTGCGCCTGCGGCAACCCCGCCTGTCTGGAAACCGTCTGCTCCGGGATTGCGCTAAAGCGCTGGTATGAACAGCAGCCGCGCGCCTATGAACTGGGCGAGCTGTTCGTTCACGCCGCGCGGGAGCCGTTTGTGCAGCAGCTGCTAAACCACGCCGCCCGCGCCATCGCCACCAGCATCAACCTGTTCGACCCCGATGCGGTGATCCTCGGCGGCGGCGTGATGGATATGCCCGCCTTCCCGCGTGACGCCGTCATCGCCATGGTCAAAACCTACGTCCGCCGTCCGCTGCCGTATCAGGCCGTACGCTTTATCGCCGCCTCCTCTTCCGCGTTTAACGGCGCTCAGGGCGCGGCGGCGCTGGCGAGAAGCCGGTATTTAACCTGACCGGGGTAACGCCCATAAGCCCGGACCTGCCTCTTCCCACATCCCCGGCGGCGGTGCTGCGCGCCTGGCCGGGCTACCCGGCCGCGTCACAGGCGCCCGCGTCGACACGTCAAAACTGACGATAGCCTGTTTTTCGTCAGCATTTCGCCCAAAAAAACGACGTATCATCAGTCAATACCCACAGTGAAAACATGGCATAGAAGATGCATAGTGACGGCGCGATAGCGCGTATGCGCCAATTGATTAACTGGAGCAAGACCGATGAAAAAAGTCGTCACGGTTTGCCCGTATTGCGCATCAGGTTGCAAAATCAACCTGGTGGTCGATAACGGCAAAATCGTTCGGGCGGAGGCGGCACAGGGGAAAACCAACCAGGGAACCCTGTGTCTGAAAGGCTATTATGGCTGGGACTTCATTAACGATACCCAGATCCTTACCCCGCGCCTGAAAACCCCGATGATCCGTCGCCAGCGCGGCGGCAAGCTGGAATCCGTCTCCTGGGATGAGGCGCTCGATTACGTCGCCACTCGCCTCAGCGCCATTAAAGAGAAGTATGGCCCGGACGCGATTCAGACTACCGGTTCGTCCCGCGGGACGGGTAACGAAACCAACTATGTGATGCAAAAATTCGCGCGCGCCGTTATTGGTACCAATAACGTCGACTGCTGCGCACGCGTCTGACACGGCCCATCGGTTGCAGGTCTGCACCAATCGGTCGGTAACGGCGCTATGAGTAATGCCATCACCGAGATCGACAACACCGATCTCGTGTTTATCTTCGGGTATAACCCGGCAGATTCACACCCTATTGTGGCGAATCACGTGATTAACGCCAAACGCAATGGGGCGAAAATCATCGTCTGCGATCCGCGTAAAATCGAAACCGCGCGCATCGCCGATATGCACATTGCGCTGAAGAACGGCTCGAATATCGCGCTGCTCAACGCTATTGGGCACGTGATCATCGAAGAGGATCTCTACGATAAATCCTTCGTCGCCAGCCGTTCCGAAGGCTTCGAAGAGTATCGCAAAATCGTCGAAGGCTATACGCCGGAGTCGGTGGAAGAGATTACCGGCGTGAGTGCCCAGGAGATCCGCGCCTGCGCCCGCATGTACGCCAGCGCGAAATCCGCCGCCATCCTGTGGGGCATGGGCGTCACCCAGTTCTACCAGGGCGTAGAGACCGTACGTTCGCTGACCAGCCTGGCGATCCTCACCGGCAACCTCGGCAAGCCGAGCGTCGGCGTCAACCCGGTGCGCGGCCAGAACAACGTTCAGGGCGCCTGCGACATGGGCGCGCTGCCGGATACCTATCCGGGCTATCAGTACGTTAAATTCCCGGAAAACCGCGAGAAGTTCGCCAAAGCCTGGGGCGTCGACAGCCTGCCGGCGCACACCGGCTACCGCATCAGCGAGCTGCCGCACCGCGCGGCGCATGGCGAAGTGCGGGCGGCGTACATCATGGGGGAAGATCCGCTCCAGACCGACGCCGAGCTGTCCGCCGTGCGTAAGGCTTTCGACGATCTGGAACTGGTTATCGTCCAGGATATTTTCATGACCAAAACCGCCTCAGCGGCCGACGTTATCCTGCCCTCCACCTCGTGGGGCGAGCACGAAGGCGTTTATACCGCAGCGGACCGCGGCTTCCAGCGCTTCTTTAAAGCGGTAGAGCCGAAGTGGGACCTGAAAACCGACTGGCAGATCATCAGCGAAATCGCCACCCGGATGGGTTACAAGATGCACTACAACAACACTCAGGAAATCTGGGACGAGTTGCGTCATCTGTGCCCGGATTTCTACGGCGCCACCTACGAGAAAATGGGCGAGCTGGGCTACGTCATGTGGCCGTGCCGCGATGAGTCCGACGCCGACCAGGGGACCTCTTATCTGTTTAAAGAGAAGTTCGATACCCCGAACGGTCTGGCGCAGTTCTTCACCTGCGACTGGGTCGCGCCGATTGATAAGCTCACCGACGAATACCCGATGGTGCTGTCGACGGTGCGCGAAGTCGGCCACTACTCGTGCCGTTCGATGACCGGCAACTGTGCGGCGCTGGCCGCGCTGGCGGATGAACCGGGCTATGCGCAGATCAATACCGCTGATGCCGAACGTCTGGGCATTGAGGATGAGGCGCTGGTGTGGGTGAACTCGCGTAAGGGCCGTATTATCACCCGCGCGCAGGTCAGCGATCGTCCGAATAAAGGGGCGGTCTATATGACCTACCAGTGGTGGATTGGCGCCTGTAACGAGCTGGTTTCCGAGAACCTGAGCCCGATAACCAAAACGCCGGAGTACAAGTACTGCGCCGTCAACGTTGAGCCGATTGCCGACCAGCGGGCCGCCGAGCAGTACGTAATTGACGAGTACAATAAGCTGAAAACCCGCCTGCGCGAAAGCGCGATGGGCTAATCAGGCCGCCTCCCCGGAGGCGGTGCTTCGCACCTGTCCGGGCTACACAATCCGTAGCCCGGGCAAGAAATTTACGCCGCAACCCGGGAAACAGACGGCACGATGGTTCGAGTAAAACGTTCATATCCCCCACTCGTTCCCGTCGTTTTCTTCTCCTTCACCTGCCTTTATACTGCTCGCTATGTCCTCTACCGATAATAAAAAATGAAATACCTCTATTTACTGCTGGTGATGGCAAGCGTCGCCGCAGGCGCCATGGAACCCGGCAGCCAGTACAAACCGCTGGCCGAAGCGGGCGACCCGCGCGCGCAGTACTACCTGGCCGACACTTACGTCAGCTTCGGCGATTTTCCGCAGGCTGAATACTGGGCGCAGAAAGCGGCAGACAAGGGCGACGGCGATGCGCTGGCGCTGCTGGCTCAGCTCAAAATCCGCAATCCGCAGCAGGCCGACTACCGCCAGGCGAAAGCGCTGGCGGAAAAGTCGGTGCAGACCGGCAGCAGGGCGGGAGAAATAGTCCTCGCCCGGGTGCTGGTGAACCAGCAGGCCGGTACGCCGAACTATCCGCACGCCATCTCCCTGTTACAGCATGCCGCCCAGGATCCGGAAAGCGATTCAGCCGTCGACGCCCAGATGCTGCTGGGGCTTATCTACGCCAGCGGCGTTCATCCCCCGGAAGATGACGTAAAGGCGACGCAGTATTTTAAAGAGAGCTCTGCCCTCTCCCGCACCGGCTACGCTGAATACTGGGCCGGGATGCTTTTCCAGCAGGGAGAAAAAGGCTTTATCGAACCCAACAAGCAGAAAGCGCTGCACTGGCTCAACGTCAGCTGTCAGGAGGGGTTTGATACCGGCTGTGAAGAGTTCGACAGGATCAGTAAAAGATAAGAAAAAGCCCGGTGCGATGTCACCGGGCTTTCTGTTTTATTGCGCCGTTTTATCAAATTTTCCCAGCACTTCACGCTCGTACGCCAGCGCTTTTTTGCGGTCAAACTTGTGTTCCCATTTGGCGATCACCAGCACCGCCAGCGCGTTGCCCACCACGTTCAGCGCGGTACGCGCCATATCGAGGATACGGTCAACGCCAGCGATAAACGCCAGACCTTCCAGCGGAATGCCCACGCTGCCCAGCGTCGCCAGCAGCACCACGAAGGAGACGCCCGGTACGCCGGCAATCCCTTTCGACGTCACCATCAGCGTCAGCACAAGGGTAATTTCCTGCCAGATGGAGAGGTCGATACCGTACAGCTGGGCAATAAAGATCGCCGCAATGCTCTGATACAGCGTTGAACCATCGAGGTTAAAGGAGTAGCCGGTCGGCACCACGAAGCTGGTGATTGATGCCGGCGCGCCATAGGCTTCCATCTTCTCAATAATCCGCGGCAGCACGCTCTCGGAGCTGGCGGTAGAGTAGGCCAGAATCAGCTCATCCTTCAGAATGCGGATCAGGGTCCAGATGCTCAGCCCGCACACCCGCGCCACGATGCCTAATACCACCAGCGCAAAGAACAGAATGGCGAAATAAACCAGAATCACCAGCTTAGCCAGCGGCCACAGCGAGGCGAAGCCGAAGGTCGCCACGGTCACCGAAATCAGCGCGAACACGCCCACCGGCGCATAGCGCATGACCATGTGCGTCACTTTGAACATGGTTTCTGAAATAGAGCGGAACACCGTTACCAGCGGTTCGCGATGGGTGGCGGGCAGCGAGGAGAGGCCCAGACCAAACAGCACCGAGAAGAAGATGATCGGCAGCATGTCGCCTTTCGCCATCGAGGCCACGATATTGGTCGGGACCAGCGAGAGGATCGTGCCCATCAGGCCATGCGCGTGGCTCTGCACTTCCGCCGTGGTGTTTTGATATTTCGAAATATCCACCGCCGCCAGCTGCGACATATCGATTCCGCTCCCCGGCTGGAAGACGTTAGCCAGGGTAATCCCCAGCACGATCGCCACCGTGGTGATCACTTCAAAATAGATAATGGTCTTCGCGCCGATACGGCCCAGCTGCTTCGCATCGCCCACGCCCGCAATACCGACCACCAGGGTCGAGATGACGATCGGTACGACGATCATTTTAATCAGATGGATAAAGATATCGCCTGCCGGAGTCAGCAGGTTTGAGATTAACCAGTCACGGCTTTCGGCATGGTAATGCAGGTAACTGCCCAGAAGTATGCCCAGCACCAGAGCCAGCAAAATTTGCCAGGCCAGGCTGACTTTTGTTTTTTTCTTCACTACAGACTTCCTCGATGAAAAGCGCCATTCCGGGAGGTAATGGCACCCACTGAAAGGGGTATGAATTGTGTTGCGTTGCTTTATAGGGTTATTTAACGCGCAATATCAGTATCATTTGCACGGCATGCTGCGCAAGTCTTTAAGAACAGCGGTTTACTCTGGTTTTATGCATAAACCCGCTAATATCCCCACCTTATGTTGCATAAGTATTTGTTATAAAAAATATTTAATATATTCATTTTCTATAAATCCACTTCAGAAATTATTTCATATCAAAGTTTCATTTGATTGCTTTTCATTCAATTTAATTATTGCGTGATCTGCCCCCCAAATAGCAAACAAAGCCGCCAAAGCCCCTACTATTAACGTTTATTTGACATATATTTAACAACCTACAGGAGAAAAAAAGCCATGAGCCAAATACATAAACACTCTATTCCCGCTAATATTGCGGAACGTTGCCTGATTAACCCGGAACAGTACCAGGCGCAGTATCAGCAGTCCGTCACCGAACCTGACGCCTTCTGGGGCGAGCAGGGCAAAATCCTTGACTGGATAAAACCCTATACGCGCGTGAAAAACACCTCGTTCGCGCCGGGCAATATTTCCATTAAGTGGTATGAAGACGGTACGCTGAACCTCGCCGCTAACTGCCTCGATCGCCATCTGGCGGAGCGCGGCGACCAGACGGCCATCATCTGGGAAGGCGACGATGCCAGCCAGAGCAAAAACATCACTTATCGCGAGCTACATCGCGATGTCTGCCGCTTTGCCAACGTCCTGCTCGATCTGGGCATTAAAAAGGGCGATGTCGTGGCTATCTATATGCCGATGGTGCCGGAAGCGGCGGTGGCCATGCTGGCCTGCGCGCGTATCGGCGCTATCCATTCGGTCATTTT
Source organism: Klebsiella sp. CN_Kp113 (assembly GCF_040064585.1). Classification (NCBI taxonomy): domain Bacteria; kingdom Pseudomonadati; phylum Pseudomonadota; class Gammaproteobacteria; order Enterobacterales; family Enterobacteriaceae; genus Klebsiella; species Klebsiella sp. CN_Kp113. The sequence goes on from NZ_JBEAID010000032.1 coordinate 32,509, forward strand.
CGGCGGCTTCTCGCCGGAGGCGGTCGCCGGCCGTATCATCGATTCCAACTCTCGCCTGGTGATCACCTCGGATGAAGGGCTGCGCGCCGGCCGCGCTATCCCGCTGAAAAAGAACGTCGACGACGCGCTAAAAAATCCGAACGTGAAGAGCATCGAAAACGTGGTGGTGTTCAAACGTACCGGCGGCAAAATCGACTGGCAGGAAGGCCGCGACCTGTGGTGGAGCGATCTGATCGAGAAAGCCAGCGCGGAACACCAGCCCGAAGAGATGAACGCCGAAGATCCGCTGTTTATCCTTTATACCTCCGGTTCGACCGGTAAGCCAAAAGGCGTGCTGCACACCACCGGCGGCTACCTGGTCTATGCGGCGTCAACCTTTAAATACGTGTTCGACTATCATCCGGGCGACATCTACTGGTGCACCGCCGACGTCGGTTGGGTCACCGGCCATAGCTACCTGCTCTACGGCCCGCTGGCCTGCGGCGCGACGACGCTGATGTTCGAAGGCGTACCGAACTGGCCGACCCCGGCGCGTATGTGCCAGGTGGTCGATAAGCATCAGGTCAACATTCTTTATACCGCCCCTACGGCGATCCGCGCGCTGATGGCGGAGGGCGATAAGGCCATCGAAGGCACCGACCGCTCTTCCCTGCGCATTCTCGGCTCCGTCGGCGAACCGATTAACCCGGAAGCCTGGGAGTGGTACTGGAAGAAGATCGGCAACGAGAAGTGCCCGGTGATGGACACCTGGTGGCAGACCGAAACCGGCGGCTTTATGATCACCCCGCTGCCCGGCGCTATTGAGCTGAAGGCCGGTTCCGCCACGCGTCCCTTCTTCGGCGTCCAGCCGGTGCTGGTGGATAACGAAGGCGCGCCGCTGGAAGGCGCGACCGAGGGGAACCTGGCGATCGCCGATTCCTGGCCGGGCCAGGCGCGCACGCTGTTTGGCGACCACGAACGCTTCGAACAAACCTACTTCTCCACCTTTAAAAATATGTACTTCAGCGGCGACGGCGCGCGCCGTGACGAAGATGGCTACTACTGGATCACCGGCCGCGTCGATGACGTGCTGAACGTTTCCGGCCACCGTCTGGGTACCGCCGAAATTGAATCGGCGCTGGTGTCGCATCCGAAAATCGCCGAAGCGGCGGTGGTCGGCATTCCGCATAACATCAAAGGCCAGGCCATCTACGCCTACGTGACCCTCAACCATGGCGAAGAGCCGACGCCGGAGCTCTACGCCGAGGTACGCAACTGGGTACGTAAAGAGATTGGCCCGCTGGCGACGCCGGACGTGCTGCACTGGACCGATTCGTTACCAAAAACCCGTTCGGGCAAAATCATGCGCCGCATTCTGCGCAAAATTGCCGCGGGCGATACCAGTAACCTCGGCGATACCTCAACGCTTGCCGATCCTGGCGTGGTGGAAAAACTGCTCGAAGAGAAGCAGGCCATCGCTATGCCATCGTAAACCAACGATCCCCTACACCCTCTCCCCACCAGGGGAGAGGATATAATTACGACTCCCCAAGGATTTCAGGTAGCAGGAAAGCGGTAAACAGGCTGATTCCCGACAGTTAACTGCCGGGCGGATGAGTGTTGCCGACGACCGGCGCGTGAATGACGAAAGGGAACCTCTGGAGACGCTACGATGAACGAACAGATTTGTCAGCGGATAGAAAATAGTGCGCATTTTAAGGAGCTTGTTGCAGCCCGGCAAAGGTTTGCCGCCATCCTGTCACTGATTATGCTGGTGATTTATGTGGGCTTTATTCTGCTTATCGCCTTCGCCCCCGGCTGGCTGGGCACGCCGCTGCATGCGGGAACCAGCGTCACCCGGGGTATTCCGATTGGTATCGGCGTGATCGTTATCTCTTTCGTCTTAACCGGAATATACGTCTGGCGGGCAAACGGTGAATTTGATCGGCTGACGAAAAGCGTTCTCAGCGAGGTAAAAGCATCATGAAGAAAGTCCTGACGGCGCTCGCCGCCACGCTCCCGTTGACCGTCAATGCCGCGGATGCTCTCACCGGCGCGGTACAGCGCCAGCCGACCAACTGGCAGGCGATTATCATGTTCCTGATTTTCGTCGCCCTGACGCTCTATATCACCTGGTGGGCCTCAAAACGCGTACGTTCGCGCAGCGATTACTACACCGCGGGCGGCAATATCACCGGTTTCCAGAACGGGCTGGCGATTGCCGGCGATTTTATGTCGGCGGCCTCGTTCCTCGGCATTTCCGCGCTGGTTTACACCTCCGGCTACGATGGGCTGATCTACTCGCTCGGTTTCCTCGTCGGCTGGCCGATTATTCTGTTTCTTATCGCCGAACGCCTGCGTAACCTCGGCCGCTACACGTTTGCCGACGTAGCGTCCTATCGTCTAAAGCAGGGGCCGATCCGCACCCTCTCCGCCTGCGGTTCGCTGGTAGTGGTGGCGCTCTATTTGATAGCCCAGATGGTCGGCGCGGGTAAGCTTATCCAGCTGCTGTTCGGCCTCAACTACCACGTTGCGGTGGTGCTGGTCGGCGTGCTGATGGTGCTTTACGTCCTCTTTGGCGGCATGCTCGCCACCACCTGGGTGCAGATTATCAAAGCCGTCCTGCTGCTGTTCGGCGCCAGCTTTATGGCCTTTATGGTGATGAAGCACGTCGGCTTCAGCTTCAATAATCTGTTCACCGAAGCGATGGCGGTCCACCCGAAAGGCTCGGCGATTATGAGCCCCGGCGGACTGGTGAAAGACCCGATATCGGCGCTATCGCTAGGCCTCGGGCTGATGTTCGGCACCGCGGGTCTGCCGCATATTCTGATGCGCTTCTTCACCGTGAGCGACGCCAAAGAAGCGCGTAAGAGCGTGTTCTACGCCACCGGCTTTATGGGCTACTTCTATATTCTGACCTTTATCATCGGCTTCGGCGCCATCATGCTGGTGGGGGCGAATCCGGCGTTCAAAGACGCGGCCGGTCAGCTTATCGGCGGTAACAATATGGCGGCGGTGCATCTGGCGGACGCGGTCGGCGGTAACCTGTTCCTCGGCTTTATCTCCGCCGTGGCCTTCGCCACTATTCTGGCGGTGGTCGCTGGCTTGACGCTGGCTGGCGCGTCGGCGGTCTCTCACGACCTGTATGCGAACGTGTTCCGTAAAGGGGCGACCGAGCGTCAGGAGCTGAAGGTGTCGAAGATTACCGTGCTGATCCTCGGCGTGGTGGCGATTCTGCTGGGCATCCTGTTCGAGAATCAGAACATCGCCTTTATGGTCGGCCTCGCGTTCTCCATCGCCGCCAGCTGTAACTTCCCGATTATCCTGCTGTCGATGTACTGGTCGAAGCTGACCACCCGCGGGGCGATGATTGGCGGCTGGCTGGGTCTGCTGACCGCGGTGATTCTGATGATCCTCGGCCCGACCATCTGGGTGCAGATCCTCGGTCACGAAAAGGCGATATTCCCGTATGAATATCCGGCGCTGTTCTCTATCGCCGTGGCCTTTATCGGTATCTGGTTCTTCTCCGCCACCGATAGCTCAGCGGAAGGCGCGCGCGAGCGCGAGCTGTTCCGCGCTCAGTTTATCCGTTCGCAGACCGGTATCGGCATCGAGAAAGGCCAGGCGCATTAATCATTGCCCGTTCCCCGGCCTGCCGGTCGGGGAATATTTTATTGGTAGATAAAGGTTATCGTTCCGCTCGCATTCGCGGTGCCTGGCGTCACGTTAGATCCGGTTTTGTAATAGTTCGCGGTAAACGTCAGGACGTTCGATGCCGCCGCCCCGCCGGGATTATCAGGATCGGTGAATATTGTATAGCTGGCCTCCGAGCCGGGGTTGGTCACAGTCGTTCTTTTCGATTCTGAAAATACCCTGTAGATTGCATTATTCACGATTAATGGTGTGTTATAAAGATTCAGCTGTACTCCAACGCCGGTCGCTACGTTTTCGCCGGACGTTAACGCAATAACGGTATGATCGGAATTATCACCCTCCGCTTCTGGCGCCGTAACGCGCATCGCCACGAATGTTCCCGGCTCACAGGTTAGGGTCAGCGTTTGCTGAGCTGAGCCAGCTTTGTTAGAAAGATTAAACTCACTTGTTTTCACTGAGCCCATTTGGAAATTCAGCGCGGTCGAATCAACCGAACACCCCATCGGGGTCAGCTGGATTTTTGTCGAGCCCGTCACGTGCAGCTGGGAAATAGCCATCGTTCCGTCAAGATCCAGAATAGAAACCGTGGAAATCGGATCGGCCAGCATCAGCGTGCTGTTACTGGCAATAGCTCCCCCCGTTGCCACAAGCTGGACCTGGTACGTTGGCGCATAATATGTGCTTGCCTTGTCATCAAAAGATCCATTAGGTTTTCCCAGATACAAGTCTGCATCACCGATATGATGAACGCTGTAGTCAGCATTAAAATCATCGTTATCACCACCATATTCACCCGTGATATTGAGCCAGAATTTGACGCGAATACCGATACCCTGCACGGAGGTCGAGTAGATGTTATCCCCCACTAAGGTGCCCGCATTCCCCGAGCTCCATCCGAACAGTGCATATAACCAACCCCGACAATCCGTAATGGAGGTGGTTGGATGCGTTATCTGCCCTGAATCATAAAGGATGGTCCCCGCCGAGTAGCTACCGGCATTAACCAGTATCTGTGGAGGTAAATTAGTTAAAGCGATATCGCCCGAGTTTGCACCCGTTTGGCATGCCCAACTGTAAGCCGGTAATAAGCAGGCCAGCAGCAATAAAATTAACGTCTTCATAGTTCTTCCCTGGCGAAAATAGATCATTTATAGGCAACATTGAACGTGACCGTATAGGAGACACTGCCCGCCGTCACCCGACCATTCGGCGTATACATTCTTGCGATCATATTAAAAATATGTTCAGCGCCATCAGTGAAAAAATAGGTATAGCTATCACCTGGTCCCAGGTTTTTCTGGTCCACCGCGCTTTGCAACTGTAGCCACACGTCCTGAGCACCAGAAAAAAGCTCATTCATATATACATTGATATCGTTGCCAACAAATACAATACCGCTAAACATTAGCGTCACTGACGCCGTACCCTTTGAGCAATTATCAAAGGCGATTGAAACTATCTTAGCCGCGCTACTCGCGCCCGGTTTACCGCTCAAACTTTGATAGGAAACCGTTCCTAAATCGATAGCGCTGGAGGGTTTTACCGATACCTCACATACGGGCTCTTCAATCTTACCGGTGATATTGAAATTAACAGTACTATTGGCGTCATAAGCCCAGGCTGGCCTTACAAACATCAACGCAAGTCCGATAGTGATAATAAATACCTCGAACGATTTCATTAATCGCCCGCCATTATTTACCCTCATTAATTCCATTCTTAATTTATGTATCAAGGCAATCATCCAGTTATTCATCATCGGCAATCCGCTGCATAAAAAACGATATCATCAACCGATTTATTGGTGGATAAATCATAGTTAACATAGCATTGGCTATTTTTGCTATCACCCCACTTCACAAATAACCGGCCTTTTTCAGATAGCCCGGTCAGATAGGCCTGTCCGGAATCCCCTACGATAGTGCTGCGTTTTTCTTGAGGTTGCTGGCTTGCATCATCTAATGTAATAACGGCGCCAAAAGGGACCTCTTTATTAGAGAAACGCAAAGTCATCATCGCTTTATAGCCAATCCAGGTATTATATTTAACTTTTACAATCGCATTACGCGTCGGGACCACCGTTTTGGCAATATTATCGATTTCCGCTCCCGAGACCTGCTGTTCATCAAGAGAGAGATTATTTTCATGGTAGGGTCGTACGAAGGGTACAACGGCGTATCCGGCAGAGTCGGTCATCACGTTAGTCTGCCCGCGCACCGCAATATTGCTGACGCCAGGCGCTTCAACCAGCGCAACGCTTTCGCCCAGATAGCGTGACAGCGTTATTCCACTGGAATGGGCCAGCATCCCACCGCGTAGCGAGTAATTATAGTGGGCGCTATAGCTGTCATACCCGTATCCCGCGGTGACTTCACCTTTTGAACCCTGATAGTTGAGATTGACGTTGCCGGAAGTCCTTTTAGCGCTGGCATTGTAACCCTCCTGCATATTCCAGTTCAGAGAACGGTCCGCAAAAGCCGAACCGCTTAAACCCAGGCTATGGGTCGTGTCGCCCATCCGGCTGCTGTTCATATTGTAGCTGGCCGAGATATCCGCACCAAAAGGCACGCTCACCGTGAGTGAAATAAGGTTATCGCTGATCTGAGAACTATCGCTATTCTGGCCTGAACTCTGGACATTTCGACTATAGGAATAGTTAATGAAATAGGAAATGCGGCCAATGGTATTGCTGTAGGTCACGCCCAACGACTCCATGCGTGAATTATCCCAATAAGATTCACTGACCAAAGAGAAGGAGAGTGAACCATACCCTGAGAGAGTCTGAGAGGCTGAAGCGTCAAAACGATCTTTAGTCCGCCCCGTTGATGAACAGCACCCGCTATGCGCATTCGACCTATCAATAAAATTCTGCAGAGAATAATAGCCATGGGTTGAATAACGATACCCGGCAACGGAGAAGTTGGTTCCCGTCTGCGGAATATCTTTGCTAAAGCGCACGCGATAAGATTGCCCTTCGCTGGATGACGTGTGATTCGACGTTGGCGTCTCTTTTATATCCGCCCGGGACTGGGACGCATCGAGGGAGAGCGCGCCGATCGTGCCCAGGTTAAGCCCGGCGCCCAGGATAACATTACTGTATTTGTTCTCCAGCTGCTGAAAACCGCTATACAGCGTGACGTTGCTCGATGCTCCCCAGGCAATGTTAGATTGCAGGAAGCTATATTCTTTTCCGCCGGAACTCCCCGAACGCGTTTTACCGCTGCTCAGGGCGTAATCTATCTGGCCCTCGCGCTGCAAAATCGCCAGCGAAGCAAAAGGCACCACAAAGCTCTGTTCACTGCCATCGGACTCTTTTACCGTCACATTCAGATCGCCCGCGCTCCCGGTTGGGTAAAGATCGTTTATTTCAAACGCGCCAGGGGGAACCGTTGTTTTATAAATGCTGTATCCGTTCTGATAGACCGTCACGTCGGCGGTGGTGCGGGCGATACCTTTAATGACCGGCGCAAAACCATTCATGCTATCCGGCAGCATCTCTTTATCTGAGTTCAGCTGTAGCCCGGTGAAGCTAATACTGTCGAACACGCTTGATGACGTATAGGTCTGGCCCAGGATCAGCTGGCCTTTCAGGGCCTGGATATCACGTGAAATATAGCTGTAGACCGAGTCCCACTGGTTGCCGTCATCATTATGGTTGAGAGTACTGTAGTTCCGTAAACGCCACGGCCCGACGTTTAAACCCGGCTGCAGGCTCACAAACTGGCTGGACGTCGCTTCGCCGCCGTGCCGCGGATCGGTCTTTTGCCCGGAGAGATTATAGTTAAGTAGCCCCGCGGTAATACCCTGTTGCCACCGGCTTTCAGGGACATATCCCCGCGGATGATGCATCACCGCGACCTGAGGCACGTTAAAATCAACGCGCTGTTGTGAAAGTAATACCGTGGTTCCCCATCCAGGGATTGCGGATAGTCGGGCACAGCGGGAACCCGCGACCGTGAGCTCGGGATAATTTTCCGTTTTGATTGACCACGCTTTCAGATGCGCGACGCTGATACAGGGTGAAGAAGCGTCACGATCTTCACTCTGTTGCGTGAAGCTGATTGATTCGGAAGCAATAAATTCGTCGTTAATATAAACATCAAGGTTATATTCGCCCGGCGGGACGGTTTCCTGGGAAATATAGCTCAGGTCGACGGCCGTTGTACCGGTTTCATTGACCTCCAGCAGGTGAGGATTGAAATACTCACCTGCGATAGCGGGTAACGGAATAGTGATAAAGCAGGAAATAATGGCAACGTAGCCACGTTTCAACAGGAATGTAAAATTCTGTCCAACGTTATTGAATGATGGCGGTATATTTTGGTCCCGGCATTCCATAGTCATTGATCACGCTCCATGTGATTTTCTTTTTCCCTGGTGAAGATGTGTTTGCTACCGGTATTTTTATGGTTGAAAAAGGCGCAACAAACCATGCTTCAGGAACTGACTTACCATTAACCGTAATATCAGAAAAGTTCATATATAATGGCGAGGGGTTTTTAACTTTAATATCTCTGCCTTCAGCAGACCACTGCAGTTTTTCGGCAAACTTTTCCGGTATGGCATTTTTTAATGCCGCTGGTCGAAAAATAAGTTTAATCCGCGAGTTAATGGCAAACTGCACCATGTTTTTGTCCGGCGCGCCATCCATAGCGGGAATACCTTTAATATTCAGCCAAAACATCGACTCTCGCTCTTCGGGCAGCGGTTTACCTGAGCGGAGGATTCGGACAAACCCTTGTTCGCCGGCCTTCAGGCGAAACAGCGGAGGGGTGGTAATAAAGGAATCTTTTGCTGGTGATGCCTCATCCACAACCGCGATCCAGGACTGTACGATATTTGTCACGTTATCCTTATTTTGCACAGAGACCGTCGCCGCCTTTTGGGTACCATCGAATATGACTCGCGTGCCCCCCACCACCACGCTGGCCTGTGCAACAGACATGCAGGAAAAAAAACAGATTAAGTAAGCTAATTTTTTCATGGTAGAGTCCAGGAAGGGAAAGCGGCGAGCTTTCCCTTTTGTCGGTTTATATGACGCTAAATTAATAGTAGGTAACGTTGTAAGTCACGGTTGTCTGCACCGCCCCTTTGGTGGGAGCATCCGCGCCAGATTTAGCCAGTTTGACGGTAAAAGGAATGGTCGCGGTGCCGGAGGTAATATCGACGTCAGCACCTTCCGTATTGTTCTTCAGCAGGGCACCCTTGTTGTCAAAAATCGCCACCGCAACGCCGGTAGCGGGTGAGTCTGTCGCCTGGTTCCTGAAGTAATCGCTATTCGTCGTGTCCGCTTCGCCACCAAACGTCACTTTGGCCACACTGGTACCGCCGTCTGTAGTCTTAGGGCATCCGGTTAAAGTGAAAGAAAAACTCTTCGCCGCACCGTAGATATTCGCATCCAGATCGGCTACCGATGAGGTCCCCATATCAATGGACGAAACGCCATTATCGATAGTGGCTGTACAGGTAGTGTCGGAGACCTTACCCTTAAAAGTAATGGTATTCGCGGCCTGAGACAGATTAACCAGAGCGCAGCCGGCAGATAAGGCTAATATTTTGGCAAGAGTTTTGGTACTGAAGTTCATTGGTATTCCCCTTTTTATTAAGATTAACAATCAATCCATCAATTGTTTTATGGCGTCTATTAGAGAATGAAGCCAGACATCAGCTAAAACTATAAGCCGATAATGTGCATGGGGAGTGAGTAACCTGCATTTAATATTACTAACCTATAAATACAAGAGCTTTAGTTCCACATGAATCCATTCAATAATAAAAGCTCACGTCAATAAGGTATCTAAAATCGAGACTATTCTCAATAACCATATATGAATCATCTCAAATGAATAATAACTTTGAACCAATCAATACAAAATATATATTATAAATAACCAAATAAAATCATAGCGTTAAACATTAAACTTATTCATAAAAAATATCATTTCACATATTCACATTCTTCATTAATATCAAAAAAACCTCAAATTGAAACATTTAATTACAATTTAAGAGGGGGACAAATAAGGATAAAACCTATGATACCATCGGATTATCTTACAAATACGAATATTTAATTAACCGTTCATCTCGATAAGATGAAATGACTATTCATATGAGTATAAATAGTCGTGAGATATGGAAAAGTACCTTAGCGAGTATGCGTTGATTAATTAAAAAGGGGTTCAGAACATGGCCCATCTCACCAGCGGCGCGGCCAGCACCATCACCACTCCGGATAGCATCATCACCAGGCTGGCGACCACGCCCTCCTGAGGGCCAAGCTCGTAGGATCGTGCGGTACCGGCGCCGTGCGATGCGGCACCCAATCCGGCCCCTTTTGCCATACCTTCGCGAATAGAAAGACGCAGAAACAGTACATCCCCTACCGCCATCCCGAATACCCCGGTGACCACGACAAACAGAGCGACTAAATCTGGCTGGCCGCCCAGCGGTTTGGCTGCCGCCAGCGCAAAGGGGGTGGTAACGGAGCGTACCGCCAGGCTGCGCTGGATCTCATCAGGCAAGGTAAATAATCGCGCCAGCCACACCGAACTGGTCACCGCGACAACCGAGGCGGTAGTGACGACAGCCGTCAGCGACATCCAGTGGCGCTTAATAATCGCCAGGTTGTCGTATACCGGCACGGCAAAGGCGATCGTCGCCGGGCCCAGCAGCCACAGCAGCCAGTGGGTCTCCCCCATATAGCGTTGATAAGAGATATGGCCGAATACCAGCATCATGACCAACAGGATCGGGGTGAAAACCAGCGGCATCAGCGGCAGTTTATGGAAGCGGCGATAAAGCCGCTTGTTGGCAAAATAGAGTCCCAGCGTGACAAGAAGGCACAGGAGGCTCAGCTGAAAATCACTCATGTTTCATCCTGCTGACTTCATAGCGATACACTTTATCAACCACCCATGCCGTGGCGCCCAACACCATCGTAGTGCTCAAGCCAATCACCAGAAAGATACGCCAGCCATCAACCATCAGCAGCTGCGCGTAGTTGACGACCGCCACCACCGCCGGTACGAAAAACAGCAGCATCTCCGCCAGCAGCCAGCGGGCTCCGGCGCGTACCCAGTTTAAAGGAATGACCCGGCAGACGATCAGCGCCAGCATCATCAGCATGCCCACCAGATTCGCCGGAAGCGGCAGGTGCAGCCAGTTAACTAAATATTCAGCGCAGACGAACAGTCCGGCGTAGATCAGGACCTGAACCGGTACCTGAAGACGTTGCATAACGAAGGGCGTCACGCGAGCTGGCGCAAAGGCCATGAGCGGTATTCCTGAAAAAGAAGACAGGCGTGCAGTATAGAGAGCCGCCCGGCGCGGCAGAAATGAATTAAAATCATCACAGGTATAGTCTCAGGGAATAATTATGGATATCCGAACGCTGCGTTATTTTGTCGAAGTGGTTCGCCAGCAAAGCTTTACCCGCGCGGCGGAGAAACTGTTCGTCACGCAGCCCACCATCAGCAAGATGCTTAAAAACCTTGAAGATGAGCTGAACTGCACGCTGCTGATCCGCGACGGTCGCCGGCTGCTGCTGACCGATACCGGACGCGTGGTTTTCGAGCGCGGGCAGGCCATCCTTGGCGAATTTCACCAGCTGGAGTCGGAACTGAGCGATATTAATCATCTGCACAAAGGCGTACTGCGTCTCGGGATCCCGCCGATGGTCGGCATGCTGATGGCCGAGCCGATTAGCCGCTTTCGCCAGCGCTATGCGGGTATCGAGTTGAAAATCTCCGAGTTTGGCGGATTGACCGTGCAGCAGGCGGTCAGCAACGGCGAACTGGATTTAGCCATGACGGCACTTCCGGTTGATGAGGCCAGTGGCCTGACGACGCTATCTCTGTTCAGCCATCCGCTCTGCGTACTGACGCCGAGAACGGCACAATGGGAGGGCCTCAGGTCATTGTCGCCGCAGGCGCTCGCCGCGCATCCGCTGGTGATTTACAACGAGGATTTCGCCCTCAGCCAGCAGCTGATGCGGCTGTTTGCTCAGCATGATGTTAAGCCGCGCATCGCCGTGCGCAGCGGACAGTGGGATTTTCTGGCCGCCATGGTCCAGGCGGGGATTGGCATCGCGATTTTGCCGGAGCCGATTTGCCAGCGCCTCGACCCGCAGAGCTTTTGCTGGATGCCGTTGCAGAGCGATCTGCGCTGGGAGCTGGGGATGATTTGGCGGGAAGGCGTTTATCTGTCGCACAGCGCACGAGCGTGGCTGGAGTGCAGTAAGGCGTTCTGGCTGAAGTAAGTCCCCGGGTCGCGGCGTCAACGCCTGACCCGGGGAATAGGTACGGCGTTACTGATCTTCGATAAGCAGCGCTTCCAGCAGATCGAGGTCGTGCAGCAGCTTCTGCAGCGTCTCGTTGCTGATCTGCCGGGTGGCGCGCAGGTGGTACAGCTCACCGCGTTCGGAACGCAGCGCCGCCAGGCGGAACCGGCGTTCGAGGCTCTCCTCCAGCATCGACGTTTCAACATCGTTGCGGCCATCGACGCGACGACGCAGGTTACCAATCACCCGCGAACTGACCTCGGTCAGCAGCTGATTATCAATATTCTCTTTGGTATCCGCAGCCAGACGCTCTTCCATTTTCTGAATCGCGACAATCGCCACATCCGCCGTAGCGGCCCGCGCCAGACGCTCCTCTTTGCGCTGCTGGACATGGTCGGTCGACTCGATATGGCGCAGCAGAATCGGCAGCACAATCACGCCGACGAACAGTGAGAACAGAATCACCCCGGCGGCGAGGAACACCAGCTCATAGCGCGCCGGGAAGACGTTGCCGTCCGGTAGCAGCAGAGGAATAGACAGTACACCGGCAAGGGTAATCGCCCCGCGAACGCCGGCGACGGAGGAGATCAGCAGCTCGCGCGTGGTCCAGGAGCCGAACTCCATCGGTTTCTTTTTCAGGAAACGCTGGCTCAGTTTGCGCATCGTCCACAGCCAGCCAAAACGCACCAGCATCAGGGCGGCATAAATCAGAATGATATCGGTAAACAGCATCCAGGTTTCGACGTTGGGATCCGCTTCTGCGGCCACCAGCGAGCTGGAAAGGATGTCCGGCAGCTGCAGGCCCAACAGCAGGAAGACCATGCCGTTAAACACGAACTCCAGCATCGCCCAGGTGCTGTTGGCGCGCAGGCGCATCGCCAGCGGCGCGCTGCGCATCACCCCGGAACGCGTAATGGTCATCCCCGCGGCGACCGCCGCCAGGATCCCGGAAAAGCCGATATGCTCCGCGATCAGATAAGAGGCGAACGGCAGCAGGAACAGCAGCACAATTTGCGTTGCCGGTTCATCGCCGCCCCAGCGGCTGAGGAAGCGCATCGAGCGCCCGTACAGCCAGCTGACCACAAAGCCCGCGAGAATACCGCCGACCGCCACCTTGAAGAACTCCACCGTCGCGCCGCCGACGGTAAAGACCATGGTGCCCATCGCCACCGCAACGGCGAACTTCAGGGAGACCAGGCCGGAGGCATCGTTCATCAGCGCTTCGCCCTGCAAAATGCCCATTATTTTTTTCGGAATGCGCCCTTCGCCGACAATTCCCGACAGCGCCACGGCATCCGTTGGCGACAGAACCGCCGCCAGAGCAAAAGCCGGAATCAGCGGAATACCCGGCACGATCCAGTAGATGAGGTAGCCAATACCGACCACCGTCACCACCACCAGCGCCAGCGCCAGACCGAAAATTTCCCGTCCATGCTCTATGAACTCACGGGTTGGCGTCTTCCAGCCATCGGCAAAAAGCAGCGGCGGAATGAACAGAACCAGAAAGAGTTCGGGGTCGAATTCAACGTGCAATCCGAAGGTAGGCCAGGCCAACAGCGCGCCGATGGCAATTTGGATTAAGGGGAGTGGAACCTGAAAGGGCAGTACGCGTGTAACCACCCCGGAGAGAGAGACCACGAGGGTCATGATGAGTATGGTAAAGAATATTTCCATGTGTTCCCTGTTTGCTGCGTGTCTTTTTTTTACATCTGAGGCGTCATGTCTCGGCATAATACGCTACTCAGATTAACGCAAAAGGAAACAGGATGTGGCTTAAAAATTAAACGGGCGGCCAAAGCCGCCCGTTGTTAGCAGGAAAAGTTAAATCGCCCAACCGCCGGCGTAGAAGATAACCAGCGCCGCGGCGATGATCACCGTACCCAGGTTTAGCTTACGCCATTCGCCGGACACCAGACGACCGATCACCAGCGACGCAAAGCCGATCATGATGCCGGTCACGATGTTGCAGGTCAGCACGATAAAGACCGCGGTAATCAGGCCCGCCATCGCGTCGACGAAATCGTTGAAATCGATTTTCGCCACGTTGCTCAGCATCAGCAGGCCGACGTACATCAGCGCCGGCGCGGTGGCATAAGCCGGCACCAGATACGAGAGCGGAGAGAGGAACAGGATCAGCAGGAACAGCACGCCGACGGTCACTGCCGTCAGGCCCGTTTTGCCGCCCGCCGCAGTACCGGCAGCGGATTCGATATACACCGCCGCCGGCGCCGCCCCGACCAGGCCGGAGAAGACGCTGCTCAGGGAGTCGGTGGTCAGCGCTTTGCCGCCGTTAATAATCTGCCCGTCTTTATCCAGCAGGTTCGCCTGGCCGGCCACCGCGCGGATGGTTCCGGTGGCGTCAAACACCGCGGTCATCACCAGCGCAAGCACGCTTGGCAGCACCACCGGGTTCAGCGCGCCCACGATATCCAGGCTACCGATCAGCGAGTTGCCTTTATCGTCGCTCAGCGACGGCATGGCGAAGATACCGGAGAAGTGAACGTTAGGATCGAAGATCAGGCCGATAATCGAGACGCCGATAATCGTCAGCAGGATACCGCCCGGCACTTTCAGTTTTTCGAGGCCGATAATCACCGCCAGCCCGACCAGCGACATAATCACCGGGAAGCTATCAAAATTACCCAGCGCCACCGGCAGACCATCCAGCGGATTTTTAATCACCAGGCCCACGCCGTTGGCGGCAATCAGCAGCAGGAACAGACCGATACCAATCCCCGTACCGTGCGCCACGCCCTGCGGCAGGTTACGCAGGATCCAGCTACGAATGCCGGTCGCGGAGATCACGGTGAACAGGACACCCATCAGGAACACCGCGCCCAGCGCGACCGGAATGCTGATCTGTTGACCCAGTACCAGGCTAAAGGCGGTAAACGCGGTCAGCGAGATGGCGCAGCCAATCGCCAGCGGCAGGTTCGCCCACAGCCCCATCACCAGCGAGCCGACGCCGGCAACCAGACAGGTGGAAACAAATACCGCAGCCGGTGGAAAACCCGCTTTGCCGAGCATACCCGGCACCACGATGACGGAGTAAACCATCGCCAGGAAGGTGGTAAGACCGGCAACGATTTCCTGACGCACGGTGCTGCCGCGAGCAGAAATTTTAAACCAGGCGTCCAATGAACCGCCGGTACGCGCTGAAGGCGTAGACATAGAAAACTTCCCCTGAGAATTTTTATCGTTCGTCCGAATGCGTGGTGGACCATCCACTGCCAGCTAAACGCGATCTCCTTGTGCTACATCGCAGCGCCAGGGGCCGCGAAAAAGCAAACGTTTAACTCCGCGCATACAGTACGGTGTGAAGAATGACTTTGCTCCCCTCTGTCAGCAGAGGAAATGATGAGCAAAATAAAAAGGCAAACGATTATCCAGCCTTTAGACGGGCCTTTTCAACTGAAGTTTGTCGTATTTCGCTAAATTTCGCTTATGACGTTCAGGAAATAACCAGCCGATGCGCAAACGTTATCGTCCATGCGCAATCCGGTAACATTTTTGTATTGCGCTGATAGCAATTTTCCCCGGTCATCGGCTTTAGTAATAGTTTATTCGCCGGGTAAGGTGAACGGCCCCCCGCGCTCAACCGCTTTTTGCCAGGCCGGGCGCTGCTCCACGCGCTGAACCCACTGCGTCAGATGGGGTAAATTCTCCACGCCGCCGCGCGCCAGCAGCGCCATCGCGGGAAAGCTCATCTGAATATCGGCCATACTCAGCTCAGCGCCGGCAAACCAGCGCTGGCGGGAAAGGTGCGCTTCAATAAAGCGGGCATGGGTGTCCACCTGGCGGTTAAGCCAGGCCTTCTGTACCCCCTTGCCCAACGCATTACCCAGCGTGCGCATACCAAACGGCACCGGCGGTTTGCCCAGGCTGGCAAACACCAGCTTCATCAGCAGCAGGGGCATCAGCGACCCCTCGGCGTAGTGCAGCCAAAAGCGATATTGCAGCTTATCTTCCACCGACTCAGGTTTTAAGCGCCGGGCGCTATCATAGGTTTCCTGTAAATATTCCAGAATGGCGCCGGACTCCGCCAGAATGTGGCCGTTATCCTCAACCACCGGCGATTTACCCAGCGGATGAACGCTTTTTAATTCCGCCGGTGCGAGCATATCCTTGCCACGCTGATAAGAGACAACCTGATAAGGCAGCTGCAGCTCTTCCAGCGCCCATAACACGCGCTGCGATCGTGACTGATTGAGATGATGTACCGTTAACATGGGCCTCTCCCGCTGTTTGTTCAAATTAACTATAGGAACAGGCGGCGGATGCCGGGAATTTTTCGGCAAACTGAAGAGGCAAATTCAGAGAAAAGAGCCACACTTAAATTGTCGGCGCAAACCGGAACCTCCATCAAAGATTGCGCAATACTGAGGTGAGCCGACGTCGGGGGAAACCCTCCTGCGTACCAGCGGGATAGTGCGAAAGACCAAGACCGGAAAACAACTAAAGCGCCCTGTTGTGGCGCTTTAGTTTTTTAGTCATCCTCCAGCAATCGCGCGCCGGTCCCCTCTTCACCCAGCTTATCGCCCGGATTGCGTAACGGGCAGTCGCGACGCGACAGACAGCCGCAGCCGATACAGCCATCGAGCTGATCGCGCAGCGCGGTCAGGGTATGAATGCGCCGGTCCAGCTCCTCCCGCCACTGGGACGACAGCATCTTCCACTCTTTGGCGCTGAGGTTATGCCCTTCCGGCAGTACGCCGAACGCGTCGCCGATGGTCGCCAGCGGAATACCAATGCGTTGCGCAATCTTAATGATCGCCACCGCGCGCAGGACGTCGCGCCGGTAGCGCCGCTGATTGCCCGCGTTGCGCTGGCTGTGGATCAGCCCTTTACTTTCATAAAAGTGCAGCGCGGAGACGGCCACGCCGGTTCGTTTTGCCACTTCGCCGGGCGTCAGCAGCATTTTGATGCGGGGTGATTTCTTTTCCATAAAGCGCTTTACCTCAAGTTAACTTGAGGAATTATACTCGCCCGCAGACAAAACGACGAATCGAGAATTGAGAGAGGCCGCTTTATGTCCCATCAGGATATTATCCAAACGCTTATTGAATGGATTGATGAACATATCGATCAACCACTTAACATTGATATAGTCGCCAGAAAATCGGGATACTCGAAATGGTATCTGCAGCGGATGTTCCGCGCCGTGATGCATCAAACGCTGGGCGATTACATTCGCCAGCGCCGCCTGCTGCTCGCCGCGGAAGCGCTAAGAACCACCCAGCGCCCTATTTTTGATATCGCGATGGATCTCGGCTACGTGTCGCAGCAAACCTTCTCGCGGGTGTTCCGTCGCGAATTTGACCGAACGCCGACCGCCTATCGCCATCAAATTTCTGCCTGATAGTGCGGCTGATAGGGGCTGAGGCAGGTGCGCTCATTCGCCAGCCACAGCATGAACTCCTGCGGCGGCATCGCTTTCGCAAAGTGCCACCCCTGACAGTACTGCACGCCGCGTTGCTGGAGCCAGGCTACCTGCTCTGCCGTTTCGACGCCTTCAGCCACGATTTTTAAATGCAGGCTGTTTGCCATCTGGATAATATGCTCGGCAATCAGGTGGCTGGTGGTATTGCTCGTCAGCATGTCGACAAAAGATTTATCAATCTTCAGAACGTCGACGTTGAGCGCATGAAGATTGTGCAGGTTGGAGTAGCCGGTGCCGAAATCATCGATGGCGATTTCATATCCCGCATCGCGGAACGCCTGGATCACCGGCGTCGTTTTCGCCACGTCGATAAACCCGCGTTCGGTCACTTCGATTTTGATTTGTTCCGCCTTGACCGCGTAGCGCTGGATCTTCTCGTTGATGTGCTCAATCAAGCGTGCGGAATGGAAATCGGAAGCGGAGAGGTTAATCGCCACGTACAGATGCGGCTGCCGCGCCAGAAACTCGCCCAGGTCGGAAAATACCTCATCGATGACATAGTCGGTGACCTGGGCGATCATCCCTTCATTTTCCGCCATCGGAATGAACTCCGCCGGACTCATCACCGGCCCATCAAAGCCTGGCCAGCGCAATAATGCTTCGGTACCGACGCAGCGGTTATTTTTAATATCGATAACCGGTTGATAGTGAAGGCACAGCTGACGACGGTTTAACGCGCGCTGCAGCATCTTCCGCGGAGAGTGGTACTGCTGACGGGTGCGCGACCACACCAGCAGGAGCAATACGCTGCAAATCAGCCCCAGCGGTAGCGTCAGGGTCACCTGATTATAAAAATTCTGATAATAGCTGACGCGCGAAGTGGACATAATGACGGCTATCGGGCGAACGGTGGAATGGGCGATGGTATAAACGCGGCCATCCTGGTGAAATAAAGACGCTTCAGCGCGAATCAGGCGATGCAGCTCATCGGGGTCGGCATTCTTGCTGACGGAAAAAAACTGGTGGGTTTTGGTATCAAAAACGCCCCAGGCGAGGTCGCGGTCGCTGGTGATCAACGCGCTGTATGAGAGCGGATTAACCACCACCACATAGTTGCCGCGCTGCATATAGTTCATCGCATAGCCAGGGTA
Organism: Klebsiella sp. CN_Kp113; assembly: GCF_040064585.1. Classification (NCBI taxonomy): domain Bacteria; kingdom Pseudomonadati; phylum Pseudomonadota; class Gammaproteobacteria; order Enterobacterales; family Enterobacteriaceae; genus Klebsiella; species Klebsiella sp. CN_Kp113. The sequence goes on from NZ_JBEAID010000032.1 coordinate 50,954, forward strand.
GAAAGGGGTCTCGCGGTAGTAGTAAATCGCGACATCCGGCTTTTTGGTATAGGTTGCGGCCGGAATTTGCCACCCCGTCTGGCGGCGAACCGAAGTGGAGCAGAAGAAATGGGTGCCGTTGGCGTAGATTAAATCGTCGATATAGAGCAGGCCGCGAACAATACCGAGCAAATATTGCTGATGCTGTGGTGAACATATCGCTCCCTGATACAAGCGGGCTTTATCGCGCGCTTCGTCGGCTTCACGAATCACCATCTCCGTTTTTTGCAGCGCCAGTCGAGAAAACAGCCTCAGCTGATCGGCGGTTTCCGCTTTGGCGCGAATTTGCGCAAACCACAACGCCAGCAGCACCGGCAGCAGAATGACCAGCACGATGCCAAATATTCTCAACGCCTTATGCGGCGCGCTATGATTCATTTCCGCTTTTTATCCATGCGATACGCCTTAATCAAGGTGAACAGCCCCGATGACTCTGCTTACTGTGATATGAACGGAGCATCTCAGCAACCCACGCTTTGACGTAAAAACCTCATGACGATGAATTATGAATAATACTGGCTTATAGGACCACTGGAGAAACATTCTCAACATAATGAGATTAGCCCCACTATGTCATTCGGTTTATCCGTATAATTAGCCAGAATAAGTAATAAAATCCGCAGAACATAAACCTTATTAAAAAACCAAAACCGCCGATAATCCCTTATAATCAGCCTTCACATTGCAAGAAAGCCCCGCGCCCTCCTTATTAACCCTGCTATTTACATGGCTAATAAGCGCAAGAAAACACCATTTTTGGCTGGTGAATAAAAGAACAAGTGTGATATAGTTCACATTAGCTGATGAAACAAAAACGTTGTTTCATTACGATCTTGTTTGCCTGAAGATAGCCAGAGCGCCGTTCCATCGTCAGTCTCATCCGGTTGTCAAAGGCTCCCAAATTTCGTTGAGGATAGGTTGATGGCTTCCATTACTACCAGTGTCGTGCTTTTGCGCTGGCCACTCGTGAGCGCAGTGCTGATGTTTCTGGCCAGCTCGTTGAACATTCAGCTACGTAAAAGCGATTATGCCGGTTTAGCGGTGATTTGTAGCTGTATGGGCCTGGCCGCAGCCTGCTGGTTCGCCACCGGTCTGTTAGGCATTACGCTGCTGGACGTGGCGAAAATCTGGGGCAATATCAAGGACGTGATGATTGAAGTCATGAGCCAGACTCCGCCAGAATGGCCGATGATGATGACCTGATATCGGCCCACCTTATCCGGGCGCCGATGTCGCTGACCGGACCACCAGACGGCGGTGAACCGGTTGCCCGGACAGGTGCACAGCACCGCCACCCGCGATTTCCCCCTCTGCGACAGCCTAAACCCATCACCGATATACACCGCAGCGATGACACCATTATGGTCTGGTTATAACGCTTCCGCTGGCCGACGGACGACTGCCCAATAGCCCGCGTGGAAAGTTGTTCGGGCAGCGTTTTATTGCGCAGTGCGCCTGGTAAGAACAGGCGTTTGCCGTCGTGGCGGTAGATTGATACGGACAAGAAGGCCGCTCCCGCAGTTTCTCCCACTGGGCTTCATCGTATCGCGTGATGTTATAAACCTTTACCGCATGATATTGCTCGTTAATTAACACGCTGGACGAGTAGAGCTTCATCGACTCTCCCGGCAGTAATAAAATGTCGGCTTCATACCAAAGAATAAACTTTAAAAACCGCAGGCTGGAAATCGAAGAAAAAGCCACGCCGGAATACGGGCAGACAAGCGTATTATGAATAGTCCATTTCATTTTTTATCCTTGCTGGCATTGCTGATAAATGACTCTATATAGTGATAGCATCCATGATAGCTAACCGCAAGGTTATCGATTAATAATGTGATATCAGACAATACTCAATACCACCCGTACTCAATAAGGCTTACCTTAAATATAGCATTCTAATAATGAATGGTTAACCATAATAGCCAGAAGCGCGCCCCGCAGGAATATACATAAATAAGAATATACTGACAATTAATTACAGGCTACCCACAGCGGTAGCCTGCGGTACTATTTTTAGCATTTACCACAAAGAACCGAGCTCTCCTTCAAATAATAAGCAGCAGGATTACCAGGTTTTACCAATATTAAACTGGAACTGCTCGGCTTTATCACCATCGTATTTTTTAAAGGGTTCGGCCCAGGAGAACACCAGCGGGCCCAGTGGCGACATCCACTGCACCGCAATCCCGGCAGACATCCGGATATGTGACGGATCGCCATAGTCCGGGATCCCGGCCGCCAGCGTCTGGCCGGTATTTTGCCAGGAGGTGCTCCATACCGTACCGGCGTCGAGGAATAGCGACGTTCGCAGGCTGTCGGCATATTTGTCATTCACAAACGGCGTCGGCACAATAAACTCGCTGTTCAGCACCGCCATCGCGTTACCGCCAACCGCATCGGATGATGAGTCCAGCGGACAGGTGCTGTAGCTGCTTTCAGAACCATTACAACGATAATAAGCCGCTTTTGGGCCAATCGTATTCGACGAAAAACCGCGAACCGACGACGATCCGCCGGCATAAAAGTTATCGTAAAACGGCACCGATTTGCCGTTCAGCCCATCGGCATAGCCCGCGCGCAGGTGCTCCATCCATACCCAGCTTTTGCTCTCGGCCAGCGGCATATATTGGGTGGTATCGAAAGTCACTTTGTAATAGCTGTTATCCGAACCGGGTACGGTGACCTTGGCGGTCAGGCTGCTTTTATTCCCAGCCCGCGGGAAAAAACCGCGATCGAGGTTGTTATAGCTCCAGCCAACGCTGGCAAAATAGTCATTGGCGCTATAGGTCGCACCGCTGTCGCCGTCTTTGGTGACGACGTCAGGATAGATGCCACGTGAGTTAAGATAGCTCCAGGTGGTGAGCTCCGGCTCCATATTGGTCAGGCGGTTATGGACATAGTCCAGGCCAAGGTTGAGGGCGTTATTCTCGCTAATCGGGAATCCCAGCGTACTGCCAACGCCGTAGCTTTGCTGGTTGTAGCTTCCGGAATCGGCATCCGAGGCGTCGTAGCTGTTGTAGAAAATTTTGCCGCCGAGGCTGACGCCATCCACGGTGAAGTAAGGGTTCGTCGCTCCCAGCTCAATATAGGACTGGTAGCTGTTGCGCGTGCCGTTGAAGCTGACGCTATTGCCGGTCCCCAGCCAGTTATCCTGAGTGACGCCGAGCTGGTAGCTCACGCCGCTGTCGGTACCAAAGCCCAGACCAACGTTAAAGGAGCCGGTATTGCGCTCCTTCACCTTATAGACCACGTCCACCTGATCCTGGCTACCGCTTACCGGAACGATCTGCTTGTCGACGGTTTCAAAAAATCCGGTACGATCCAGCCGCGTTTTCCCCTGCTCGACTTTCTCGTCATTCAGCCACGCGCCTTCCATCTGGCGCATTTCGCGACGCAGCACCGCATCGCGGGAAGTATCGTTACCCTCAAAGCGAATCTGACGAACCGAATAACGGCGTCCGGCATTGACGTTAATATGCAAAACGACGTTTTTTTTCGTCTCATCAATATCCGGCGCGGTATTAACCTGCGGCCAGGCATAGCCGTATTTTCCCAGCAGCGTCTTAATGCTGTTCTCAGCCGCCGTGATTTCCGCGCCGCTGTACCATTTCCCCGCTAAAGGCTTCACCAGCGCTTCAATTTCCTGGTTATGCTGCGCCATATCGCCGGTCACGACCGTACTGGCCACGTTATAACGATCGCCTTCGGTAAGATTGATCGTGATATACAGCGATTTTTTATCCGGAGTAATACTGACCTGACTGGAGTTAATGGTAAAACGCGCGTAGCCGCGATCGAGATAATAGCTACGGATGGTCTCAAGATCCGCCGCCATTTTTTGCTTTTGGTATTTCTTATCGCCAATCACGTTCCACCACGGAACGCTGTCGCGAAGCTGCAGCTGGTCCAGCAATGTTTCTGCGCTAAAGGCCTGGTTGCCAATAATATTAATTTGCGCAATTTTTGCCGATACCCCCTCCTGAAAGACAAAGGTTAAATCAACGCGATTACGCGGTAGCGGCGTGACGACAGCATGGACCTGAGCGCTATATTTCCCGACGCTGTAATAGAAATCCTGGAGCCCCTTTTCTATTTCCGTGAGCGCATTGCGATCCAGCGCGCCGCCTTCTTCAATACCGCTGGCGGCCAGATTCTCTTTGAGAGCATCATCCTTAACGGATTTATTCCCGGAAAAGCTGATTTTAGCGATGGTTGGCCGCTCTGTGACCTGCACCACCAGCGTGCTGCCATCGCGCAGGATCTGCACGTTCTCAAAGTTGCCGCTGGCGTACAGGGCGCGGACCGAATCACTGATATCCTCGTTAGAAACCTCTTCTCCCGTATGAACAGGCATGCTCAGTAGCGCAGCGCCAACGGTAACGCGCTGTAGCCCTTCGAAACGAATGTCATCTACCGTATAGGCGGTTGATGCGTAAAGCGTTAAAGGGGAAATCAATAGACCGGCGATGAGACTCGTTTTTTTTAGCATGGAGGTGTCGTCTAAAAGATATTTGGCAATAGCAGATACCTGCTGGGAATAATGCAGTTCATTGCGCCAGACAGATTCTGACGCCGTTTTAAATAACCTGAACGAGGCGCAGAATTGCACGCAATTATGACGAGAAAATGGAGAAAAAATGGATATATGAGAATGGTGAAAAAATTATTTTCTAATGGAACTTTCCTTCTCCCACCCAGTCAGATAAGCATTTCCTGACAACATTAAAATTCAACATCTTTTGTTTTTTAATTAAAAAAACAAAAAGCCCCCTTTCTCATTGATTGAAAGGGGGAAAAAGATCTTGTTAGGAATGATGCTCTCTGGGATAAACCAGGAACAGCCACAAACTAACCTATAACCCCGTAGATAAAATGAAGAGACAGTGAATAAATTATGCAGCCAGATTGCCATTATAATGAAATGAGTAGATATCATGCCACGAAATGAAATTCAGCGTTCAGTGCTTAGCGAGCTGGTGCAATGGATAAAAAACAATCTTGAAAAGAAGCTCACCATGCGGGCGCTGAGCCTCTTTTCCGGCTATTCTGAATGGCATCTTTTTCGCCTGTTTCGTCACTATTTTAATATGTCGCCAATGGCCTATATTCGCCAACAGCGGATGCAATTAGCCCTTGATTTATTAAAGGTTAAACCGGCTTTTCGCATCGTTGATATTTGTATTATGGCGGGCTATGAAGATATCAGCGCCTTTAACCGTACCTTTAAAAGATACTATGCGATTACGCCTGGCCAGTTTCGCAAAATCCTGTGTATCTCCGGATAGGGGATCCCCCTCCTCCGCATTGCTGCGGTTGGGAATGGAAGGGGGAAGAGGAACACAACGTTAGAATGGAAATGGCAGGATGCCACCGTTAATCGTTTCCGGGATCAAGCAGACCCGATCAACAGGAAACAGTGTAAGCTGCTAAGTTGAGTTAATTGTGTAGAAGCCGTGGAGATTTTGTCATCATTTATATCTCCGGCCTTTTTCCCCGACATAAAAAATAAAAAGCCGGAATAGTTCACTATCCCGGCGGGTGTTTGAGTAGATAATCAGAAGTGCGTATTCACGCTGACATAAAACGTCCGACCCGATTCATTATAGGTCTCCGCGCCCGCGCCATACAGATAGGCGCCGGTCGTCGAATTCCCCGTGGTCTGCGCGTTACCGGCGCGGTAGTGGCGAATATCGAACAGGTTATCCACGCCGCTGGTCAGGCTCAGGTTTTTATTCACATCCCAGGTCGCGCTGAGCCCGACGATGCTGTACGGGCTCACTTCATTCAGCTCGCTGCCGGATACCGCCTCGCCCTTATAGTTGAAGCGCTTAGGTTTTTGCCGACCATACCAGGTGAAAGTACTCTGTAGCGAAAGATCGTCGCGTACCTGCCAGCTGACGGTCGAATTAAGGGTGAACTGCGGGATCACCGACAGGCGATCGCCGGTGGTCTTGTTCTTACTCTGCAGCATCCACGTCAGGTTGTTGCTCCAGTTGACCGTTTCGCTTACCGGCAGGTTTAATGAGCCTTCCAGCCCTTCAACCAGCGCCTTCGGTACGTTTTCCCATTGATAAATATTGGTCGTGCCGTTGCTGGCCGTTCCCACCGCCGAGTAGCCCGATTCAATCTTGTTATGATAGTCGTTACGGAACCAGGTCAGCCCCGCCTGATAGCCGTTGTGCTTATACTCAAGGCCAATCTCTTTATTAACGCTGGTTTCCGCCTTCAGATCGCTGTTCCCCATCAGGTAACAGGCTGAGCTGCTGGCATAGCAGCCCTGGCCGTTGCTGTAGAGAATATAGTTCGGGTTGAGCTGATAAAGGTTTGGCGCTTTATAGGCGCGGGCGATGCCCAGCTTCAGCGTCCAGTCATCCGACAGCCCCTGCGAGAGGTTCAGCGATGGGCTCCAGTTATTGCCAACGATGCTGTGATGGTCGAAGCGCAGAGCCGGCGTCAGCATAGTGCTCTCGGTCAGCGCGATATTATCTTCGGTAAACAGCGAGAAAATCTCGGCGCTGGAATAGGGGCTACGCCCGGTTGCCGAGATACCGTCAATGGAGCCATAAGAGAGCGACTGGGTGGTCGATACGCCATCTTTCATCCGCTGCTGGTTCCACTCGGTACCCAGCGTCAGATTCTGCTCGAATCCCAGGGTAAACGGAATATTCACCTCGCTGTGCAGCAGCACATCCGACAGGTCGATATCGGAGAATTCGCTGCTGGAGAAGATCCCCTCCGTTCCCCCCGCCAGACCCTCGTTCATACGCGAGTTACGGGTGTGCTCATACTGCGCGTAAGTATTGCTGGTCACGCCGTTATCCCAGCCGCCGGTCCACGTGACGCCATAAGTCTGACGATAGAGGCGGTTGGTCTCTTTACCGTACATACTTTTCACCAGCGTGCTGGTATTGGTATTCTGGGTATCGCCTGCATACAGGTTGCCCTGGCGGCTGTAGCCGGTTTCAAACTCCAGCGCCTGCATCGGCGCAAATTCCCAGCGCAGCTTACCGTGGATATCTTTATTCACTACGCCTTCGCGTCCAGCCGGATACGATCCCGCATAGCTACCGGTTCGCGCCGCTTCGTGACCGGAATTAATATCCTGGGCATCGGCCTGCGTTTTGCTCAGATTTCCCCATAAATTAAAGCTGACCTCATCCGATAGCGGGCCATTGAGGCTGAAGTTTGTCCGCTTCGTCGCGCCCTCTTTACGGTGCTGAGGTACGTTCATATAGGTATTCCATGATCCATGCCATTCGCTGGTGGCCGGTTTGGTGACGATATTTACCACCCCGCCCATCGCGCCATTACCGTAGCGGGCCGCCGCAGGGCCGCGAATCACGTCGATATGGTCGATCATTTCCGCCGGTACCCAGCTGGTATCACCTCGCGTATCTCGATCGCCGCGCCAGCCATAGCGCACGGAATTACGGCTGGTCACCGGTTTACCATCCACCAGAATCAGGGTGTTCTCCGGCCCCATGCCGCGAATATCGACCTGACGGTTATTACCGCGCTGGCCGCTGGTGGAGTTGCCGGTGAGGTTGACGCCGGGCTGGGTACGAATCAGCTCAGAGACATCGCGCGCGGGCGGATGTTTACGGATCTCCTCAGCGGTGATGGTCGATACGCCGGGCGCTTGCAGCGTCTGCGCCGCCGCGGTGACCACCATGGTTTCGTCATCATTTGCCGTAGCCGTTTCTGATTTCTTCGTATCGTCTGGCGTGTTGCTGTCAGCGGCCTGCGCCGGCAGCATCCCTCCCCAGATGGCCATCGGGATCAGCACGGCCAGCGAGTAGTGTGAATCGTATTTCATGGAATATGCCCTGTTTTTCTTTTTAGCCGTCGGGGCACGCCTTCTTCATCCGCCAGATAAACACCGGCCATGTCTTCCATGCCTGGCGTAACATCTCTTTTTTTGGCGTAGTCAGGCCCTCCCGTTTAAATAGGGATAGCAATAAATAATGAGCGACCAAAATAGATTTATTACTCTGGCAAAAATGAAGAAATAAACGCACCGCGCTATTCTTTGATAGCATTCGCCGAACAGCAGTAATAGGAGTATTGTGCCACACAACGTTATTAGAAATGAGATTTATTATCAAGTGGATAATTATGCATCACAGCAATAATTTTAAATAATTCAATAAAAACAAAAAGATGAAATAATTACTTACGTTTACTCCTTATTTGCACTTTAAATAATCAAAATATATCCACACTAAAAAAACACAATCTGAGCATATTCTCTCCATAATTACCGATATTTATTTCTTTATTATTTCACTATAAATACTGAGCCTGTTAATTAATAAAATAGCTGATTAACCGACCGACATTCTCGATCGCCGGGCATGCTAACGGCCAGAAATTGACTAAAATAAGGAAATCCTCCTGCGGAGCACCGCGCCATGAATACGTCGTCGTTCTATCGATACCTTGTCGGCGGACTTGCATGCCTTGCCGCCCTGCTATGCTTCACATCCGTTTACGCCGCCACAGAGAATAAACTGTCAGAGCCCGAGGAGCGCGAGGCCCTGGAAGTCAACGTTGACGATATGCTGCAGCCATGGAAGGGAGATTTACCGGGTATGCTCGACCGGCGAACCATTCGCGTATTAACCACCTTCAGCAAAACCTTTTTCTTTATTAACAAAGGGACGCAGCGCGGCGCCACTCACGATATTTTTATGGAGTTTGAGCGAAGCCTCAATCAAAGCCTGACGAAGGAGAAAAAGCTCAAACATCGTCATCTTAAGGTCCGTATCATCTTTGTTCCGGTTGCCCGCGACCAGCTCATCAGCGCGCTTAACGCTGGTAAGGGGGATATTATCGCCGCCAACCTGACGATTACCCCCGCTCGCCAGCAGGAGATGACCTTTACCGCGCCAATCTACTCTCACGTTCAGGAGCTGCTTCTTTCCGGCCCCGGCTCGCCCAAAGTGGAAAATCTGCAGCAGCTTTCCGGTAAAACGGTCTTTGTGCGTACCTCATCGAGCTATTACGAGAGCCTGGTCGCGCTCAACGCGCGCTTTGCCCAGCAATCGCTGCCCCCCATCACCATCGAACCGGCGCCCGAAGCGCTGGAGGATGAAGATCTGATAGAGATGCTTAACGCGGGCCTGATTCCATTGACCGTCGTCGACCGCCACAAGGCTCTGTTCTGGAAACAGGTTTTCCCCAACATTCAGGTTCATCAGAACATCATTCTGCGCAAGGAAGGCAATATCGGCTGGGCGGTACGCAACAATAGCCCGCAGCTGCTGGCCTTGCTTAATGAATTCATCAACAAGAATCGTCAGGGCAGCAAGCTGGGTAATACGATTCTGCTGCGCTACCTGAAGGATGCCAGGTACGTTAAAAACGCGGCGGCGCAAAAAGAGCGGCGTAAATTTCTGACCATGGTGGAGATCTTCCGCAAATATGGCGATCGCTACGATGTTGACTGGCTGCTGATGGCCGCGCAGGGCTATCAGGAGTCGCGGCTAAATCAGTCGGTGCGTAGCCACGTCGGCGCAATTGGCGTTATGCAGGTAATGCCGAGCACCGGCAAGGAGCTGAAGGTCGGCGATATTAAGCAGCTCGACCCCAACATTCATGCCGGGGTGAAATATATGCGCTGGATGATAGACCGCTACTATGGCGATGAACCGATGACCCAGCTTGATAAGGCGCTGTTCTCATTCGCTTCTTATAACGCGGGCCCCGCGCGCATCGCCCGGCTGCGGGCGGATACCAAAAAGCGCGGTTTTGATCCGAACGTCTGGTTTGGCAACGTGGAGTATCTGGCCGCCGAGAAGATCGGCTCCGAGACCGTAAGCTATGTCAGCAATATCTATAAGTATTACATCGCTTACCGGCTGATCGTGGATGAAATAGCGCGTAAACAGCAGGCGACGACGGCCTCCAAAAATCAGGTCGTGCCGACAGTGGGGATGCCTGCCGCACCTGCCACACCTGCCACGCCTGCCGCACCTGCCGCACCTGCCGCACCTGCCGCACCTGCCGCACCTGCCACGCAGTGAAATAGCGCAGATGGCCTGGGTGACAAAATAGAAAAAGCCCCGAACAGGGGCTTTTTCAGAGATGACTTTACGACGCTAACGCTTCGTTAGAACGGAATATCGTCATCAAAGTCCATCGGCGGCTCATTGGAAGGGGCAGCTGGCGCCTGCTGCTGCGGACGAGACTGCGCGCCGCCGCTGAACTGGTTTCCGCCCTGCGGCTGCTGAGGCTGGCCCCAACCGCCCTGCTGCTGACCACCGCCTGCCGGGGCGCCCGCGCCCTGCTGACGACCGCCGAGCATTTGCATCGTGCCGCCAACGTTAACGACAACCTCGGTGGTGTATTTTTCCTGACCGGATTGGTCAGTCCATTTACGGGTACGCAGCTGGCCTTCAATATAGACCTGAGAACCTTTACGCAGATACTCGCCGGCCACTTCCGCCAGTTTGCCGAACAGCACAACGCGGTGCCATTCGGTCTGCTCTTTCATCTCACCGGTCGCTTTATCACGCCAGGATTCGGAAGTAGCCAGCGTAATGTTGGCAACTGCGCCACCACTCGGCATGTAGCGTACTTCCGGGTCCTGGCCCAGATTACCGACGAGAATCACCTTGTTTACGCCTCTGCTGGCCATGTTTGTGTCTCCTGAATGCGTTTCTTAATAGTGTAAACGCGCGAGTGTACCATTTCCAGGTACTATGTTGATAGCTGGGAAGTAGGTTCCAGATAACTCTCGCGGTGCGACATTTTTACACATCCCACCGGAAAATGCATTCCAATACTGTATATTCAAACAGGTTAAATTGTGTCATAATTAGCCGTTTCTGCCGTTTGTCCTTCTAACAAACCAGGCAATCCGCGTATCTACCGGGAAAGGTGAATGGATAAGATCGAAGTTCGGGGCGCCCGCACCCACAATCTCAAAAATATCAACCTCGTCATCCCGCGCGACAAACTCATTGTCGTCACCGGGCTTTCGGGTTCAGGCAAATCCTCACTGGCTTTCGACACGTTGTATGCCGAAGGGCAGCGTCGCTACGTTGAGTCGCTCTCCGCCTACGCGCGGCAGTTCCTGTCGCTGATGGAGAAGCCCGACGTCGACCATATTGAAGGGCTGTCGCCGGCGATTTCCATTGAACAGAAATCAACGTCCCACAACCCCCGTTCAACGGTAGGCACCATTACCGAAATTCACGACTACCTGCGTCTGCTGTACGCGCGCGTCGGCGAGCCGCGCTGCCCGGATCACGACGTCCCGCTGGCGGCGCAAACCGTGAGCCAGATGGTCGATAACGTGCTCTCCCAGCCAGAAGGCCAGCGCCTGATGCTGCTGGCGCCGATCATTAAAGAGCGCAAAGGCGAGCATAACAAAACGCTGGAAAACCTCGCCGGGCAGGGCTACATCCGCGCGAGGATCGACGGCGAGGTCTGCGATCTCTCCGATCCGCCGAAGCTGGAGCTGCAGAAGAAACACACCATTGAAGTGGTGATTGACCGCTTTAAGGTGCGCGACGATCTCAGCACGCGCCTGGCCGAGTCTTTTGAAACCGCGCTGGAGCTGTCGGGCGGCACCGCCATCGTCGCCAATATGGACGATCCGAAAGCCGAAGAGCTGCTGTTTTCCGCCAACTTCGCCTGCCCGATTTGCGGCTACAGCATGCGCGAACTGGAACCGCGCCTGTTCTCCTTCAACAACCCGGCTGGCGCTTGCCCGACCTGCGATGGTCTCGGCGTCCAGCAGTATTTCGATCCGGAACGCGTCATTCAGAACCCAGAGCTGTCGCTGGCTGGCGGGGCGATTCGCGGCTGGGATCGGCGCAATTTTTACTACTTCCAGATGCTGAAGTCGCTGGCGGAACATTATGAATTCGATGTGGAAGCGCCCTGGGGCACGCTGAATAGCAGCGTACAAAAAGTGGTTCTGTACGGCTCAGGCAAAGAGAATATTGAATTCAAATATATGAACGATCGCGGCGATACCTCGGTGCGCCGCCATCCGTTCGAAGGCGTGCTGCACAATATGGAGCGCCGTTATAAAGAGACGGAATCCAGCGCAGTACGTGAAGAGTTAGCGAAATTCATCAGCAACCGTCCCTGCACCAGCTGTGAAGGGACCCGCCTGAAGCGCGAAGCGCGGCACGTGTTTGTGGAGAATACCCCGCTGCCGACCATCTCGGATATGAGCATCGGCCACGCGATGGACTTCTTCAACAACCTGAAGCTCTCCGGCCAGCGTGCGCAAATTGCTGAAAAAGTACTGAAAGAGATTGGCGATCGCCTGAAATTCCTCGTCAACGTCGGTCTGAACTACCTGACGCTCTCCCGTTCGGCGGAAACCCTCTCCGGCGGCGAAGCGCAGCGTATCCGCCTCGCCAGCCAGATCGGCGCAGGCCTGGTCGGCGTCATGTACGTACTGGATGAGCCCTCTATCGGCCTGCACCAGCGCGATAACGAACGCCTGCTGGGCACGCTGATCCACCTGCGAAACCTCGGCAACACCGTGATTGTCGTTGAGCACGATGAAGACGCCATTCGCGCCGCCGACCACGTTATCGATATCGGCCCGGGGGCTGGGGTACACGGCGGTCAGGTCGTGGCTGAAGGCAAGCTGGAAGATATTATGGCGGTGCCGGAATCGCTGACCGGCCAGTTCATGAGCGGCAAGCGTAAAATCGAAGTACCGAAACAGCGCGTACCCGCCAATCCGGAGAAAGTGCTGAAGCTGTCCGGCGCGCGCGGCAACAACCTGAAAGACGTGACGCTGACGCTGCCGGTGGGCCTCTTCACCTGTATCACCGGCGTTTCCGGGTCGGGTAAATCCACGCTGATCAACGACACGCTGTTCCCGATTGCCCAGCGTCAGCTCAACGGCGCCACCATCGCGGAACCGGCACCTTACCGCGACGTGCAGGGGCTGGAACATTTCGACAAAGTGATCGATATCGACCAGAGCCCCATCGGCCGTACGCCGCGTTCTAACCCCGCAACCTACACCGGCGTCTTTACGCCGGTCCGTGAACTGTTTGCCGGCGTACCTGAATCACGTTCGCGTGGCTACACGCCCGGTCGCTTCAGTTTTAACGTACGCGGCGGCCGCTGTGAAGCCTGCCAGGGTGATGGCGTGATCAAAGTCGAGATGCACTTCCTGCCGGATATCTACGTACCGTGCGACCAGTGCAAAGGCAAACGCTATAACCGCGAAACGCTGGAGATTAAGTACAAAGGCAAAACGATTCATGAAGTGCTGGATATGACCATTGAAGAAGCGCGTGAGTTCTTCGATGCGGTTCCGGCGCTGGCGCGTAAGCTGCAAACGCTGATGGACGTCGGTCTGACCTATATTCGCCTTGGTCAGTCGGCTACCACGCTTTCCGGCGGCGAGGCCCAGCGCGTCAAGCTGGCGCGCGAGCTGTCCAAACGCGGTACCGGGCAAACGCTGTATATCCTTGATGAACCGACCACCGGTCTGCACTTTGCCGATATTCAGCAGCTGCTGGAGGTTCTGCACCAGCTGCGCGACCAGGGGAATACCATCGTGGTGATTGAGCACAACCTGGATGTCATCAAGACGGCTGACTGGATCGTTGACCTTGGGCCGGAAGGCGGAAGCGGCGGCGGAGAGATTCTCGTTTCCGGTACGCCGGAAACGGTCGCCGAGTGCGAGGCCTCCTATACGGCTCGCTTCCTCAAGCCCATGCTGAAGTAATCTCATCTGCCTCTTCCCGTCCCGGGAAGAGGCCTCATTTCCTCTCATTTTCTCCCGCTGATATTTTGTGATTTGCGGCCGGACGGCATCTGTCATCAGATAGCACCACCGCCATAAATTGCAGGATGCATCATGTACTTAAAGCACGGACTTTATCGATTTACGCTCGTCGCGGCGTTATTCGCGCTGACCGCCTGCAGCTGGATAGACGGCTACAGCAGCACGGCTCATCAGCAGCTGCTGATGCTGGAACAGCTTCATCTGCAGTTCATCAGCGACGCGGCGGCAGCGCCACTCGACCAACGCTTGCTCAGTTACGAGGATCGCCAGATTCGCCCGCTATTCAGCCTGGCGTTAAGCGATAGCGATGCGCTACGGCAGAGTAATCTTCACGTGCTGGAGAAAAATTATCAGCGGCTGTACCGGCGCGTCGTCCCCCAGGAGAGAGCGCTGACGCCTTTCGAGGCCGGAATTCTGGCGCAACAGACGGAAAAACTTTACCAGCAGGCCATCAACGGCGAACAACAGCGTTCAGGGAGATAAGCATGTCCACCATAGAAGAGTTAAGCGCCCAGCTGGCCGGCGCCGGCGTGAATACGGCAGAGTGGTTGCAGCTTATGCACGCGATTGTAAATGATGAAGACAGCGACATTCGCGACGCCGGGATGCTCACGCTTCAGGCGTTACAGGAGAAAGCTCGCGGCTGGTTAAGTCAGGACGACCTCATTCTGCTCCTGCAAGGGCAGCGCGATATTGCCAGCATTCGCGCCAACAACGAACAGATCGCCATGCAGGCGCATCTGCAGTCCACGCTGCTTCGTCTGTTTGATGTGACCCTGCTGGCGCTGCTGGGCAGAATTTAGCGCTATGGCAACAGCTTACGCTTAGCCTCGGAAAGCGAATCAAGCGCCTGCTGGTAGGAAGCATCCACCAGATAATAAATTTGCGAATCAGGCAGGGAGCCGTCAAGAAACACCGTACTCCAGTGGGCTTTATTGAGATGTTTGCTGGGGCGAACATCGCGATGCTGCTGCCTCAACAGTTCCGCAAGCTCAGGGCTGGTCTTTAACGATACCGCTGGCCGGTTGTCCTCAACCTCTTTTACCATCGCAAACAGGACGTCCGCCGCTTTGATCTGCGTCGCTTTCCAGTCGCTATGTACGCTTTGTTCGGCGCCCGGCTTTGCCATGCAGTACTGCAATAAATCCGAAATTGTCATTTTTATTCCCCCATCAGCGTCGCGATGATATGGCGCGATCCGCCATGAATACGATGCTCCCCGAGCCAGATCCCCTGCCAGGTCCCCAGCCTGACGCTGCCATCCCGTACGGGCAGCATCAGCGATACGCCCAGCATCGACGACTTAATGTGCGAGGGCATGTCATCAGGACCTTCATAATCGTGTTCATACGGTGCGTTCTCCGGTACGGCGTGCAGAAAATGCTGCTCCATATCGAAGCGAACGGTCGGATCGCAGTTTTCGTTTAGCGTCAGGGAAGCAGATGTATGCTGGAGCAGCAAATGCAGCAGGCCAGTTTTCACCCGCGATATTTCGCGGATTTGCCCGAGAATTTCATCAGTGACCAGATGGAAGCCCCGTACTTTCGGGCCTAACGTCAGGGTTTGCTGATGCCACATAAACCACTCCTTTTACTAATGAACCTTCCTAAGTGTGCAGCAATAAGCGAAAAGGTAAAACCTTTGGCACGCTATTTTGCACAAAAAAACGGCAGCGTGCCGGCTGCCGTTTTAGCGATTGATGATTAAGCCGGCGGGCAGCTTAATATTCTGAATTCACAATGACCTCTTCACCCTGAGCGCCCGCCATCGGCAGCGGCTTATAGGAAGAGTTTGAGGCCCGCAAGATACGGATCCCACGAGCACCCACCTCGCGGGCAGCGGAGATATCGTTATCCGAATCGCCGTAGAAAACTTTGATCCCTTTCTCCTGCAGCCACTGCGTTTTGGTGTTCTGGCCAGGTTTATCGCCGGCAAAAATAACCGGGTTCATATTCGCCGCCGGGATGAGAAAATCATCCTGCAGGGTTTTTGATACCGTTTCGGTTTTGGTCTGGCTACGGCCGGTAACGAAATAGATGCTATCGCCGCGCTTTACGTGCATCGCAATCAGCTGGCGCGCCACCTCTTTCGGCATGCTGAATTCATCCCAGCCGTTGTTCATTTTTTCCCAGAACTCCGGATTTTTCAGGTAATCATCGCTGCCGGGGGAATAGGTTTTCTGCCCGCGCCAGAAGCCCGGGCTGGAGAACAGGACGGTATCATCAATATCAAAACCGACGGCCATCGGCTGGCGTCCCAGCAGGCTATTTTCAATCTGGGCGACGGAAACCCAATGGATCGGCGCCTGTTCGGCGAGTTTCGCCATATTGGTGCCCGTCCACAGCGGCTGCGGTGTGGAGGCGCGAGCAACGACGGAGCTATTTAGCGTGAACAGTAAGCAGACGGCCCCAAAGGCCAGGGTGATCTTGCGCATATTTTTCCCTAAATAATCGAATCGTTATAATTTTCAATAATGTGTACGCTTATTAATGCACCCAGACCTTACCCCCCGCGAAGGCGGATAGGAAGGTTTTTCTGCTCTGATGTCATATAAAAAGAGAATGATCACACTTCGGGAAGCGAATTGCCCGCGTCATGATTTGGCGCGGGCAAAAGGTCAGGAAGAACTTATATTACCGCAGCAAACGCCTGCGCTACGCGGCGCACGTTTCCTGCATTCAGCCCCGCGACGCACATGCGGCCGCTGGCAATCAGATAGACGCCAAACTCATCGCGCAGGCGGTCAACCTGGGCCGCGCTGAAACCGGTATAGCTAAACATGCCGCGCTGCTTGAGCAGATAGTCAAAATCACCGCCCGGAACCGTCTCTTTCAGCACATCAACCAGCTCCTGACGCATGGCCAGAATACGGGTGCGCATCCCTTCCACTTCCGCCAGCCATGAGGCTTTCAGCGCGCTGTCGCCCAACACCGCCGCAACCACCTGCGCGCCAAAGTTCGGCGGGCTGGAGTAGTTGCGACGTACGGTCGCTTTTAATTGCCCCAGTACGCGCCCCGCGGTTTCAGTATCTTCACAGACGATCGACAGCCCGCCAACGCGCTCACCGTACAGGGAGAAGATTTTCGAGAACGAGTTGCTGACCAGCATGGGCATCCCGGCGTTCGCTATGGCGCGGATAGCGTAGGCATCCTCTTCCATGCCGGCGCCAAAGCCCTGATAGGCAATGTCGAGGAAAGGAATCAAATTACGCGCTTTCAGCACCTCAACCACTTGATCCCACTGAGCGTTGGTAAGATCGGCTCCCGTTGGGTTATGGCAGCAGGGATGCAGCAGCACGATATCGCGTTCCGGTAGCGTATTGAGTTTTTCAAGGAAAGCCGCGAAACGCACGCCATTGGTTTTATCATCAAACCAAGGGTAAGTACTTACTTCGAATCCAGCCCCTTCAAATATAGCGATGTGGTTTTCCCACGTCGGGTCGCTGACCCATACGCGCGAGCCTGGGAAGTAGCGTTTCAGGAAGTCTGCGCCGACTTTCAGCGCTCCGGAGCCGCCCAGCGTCTGAATAGAGGCCACGCGATGCTGCGCCAGTACCGGATGATCGGCCCCGAACAGCAGCGACGCAATCGCGTGGCGATAGGTGTTCAGCCCTTCCATCGGTAAATAGATTGAGGCGCCGTGCGGCTGGGCGTTAAGACGTGCTTCCGCTTCGGCAACCGCCTTCAGCTGCGGAATGATGCCGTCTTCGTTGTAATAAAGACCGATGCTGAGATTTACTTTGTCACTACGCGGATCGTCTTTAAAACGCTCCATCAGGGAGAGAATGGGGTCGCCAGCGTAGGCGTCAACTTTCTGAAACACGCGATGTTTCTCCAGGTTTACATGGGCTCGTTATAACACAATAAACTGGATGTGAAAGAAGGTCGAGGGGATGTTGGCGGATAAAACAGAACGGGCTGGATTTGACGCAACAACGTGAACGCCCATCCCGGATGGCGGCTTAAACCGCCTTATCCGGGCTACCGGCCCGTAGCCGGTAGCGGCCCCGTAGCCCCGGTAAGGCGTCAGCCGCCACCGGGGGAAAGCGCGCTGGCTGACATTAATCCACGTACTTCATGGATACCCGTGAAGTCAGGCGCGTAATAAGTTCGTAAGCACTTACTTTTGTAATTTCGGCAATCCGCTCGACGGGGAGGCCTTCGCCCCACAGCACGACCGCGTCGCCAGCGTGGTCCTGTGCTTCAGGCCCGAGATCGACGCAAATCATATCCATCGCCACGCGTCCGACAATCGGCACTTCCCGGCCGTTAACCAGTACCGGCGTGCCGGACGGCGCGGCGCGCGGATAGCCGTCACCGTAGCCCATCGCCACAACGCCTAAACGCGTATCACGCTCGCTGACCCAGGTTCCGCCGTAGCCCACCGGCTCGCCGGCTTTATGCTCGCGGACCGCGATCAGGCTGGAGGTCAGAGACATCACCGGCTGGCAGCCAAAATCCGCGCCGGTGGATCCACCGTCGAGCGGTGATACGCCGTAGAGAATAATCCCCGGACGCGCCAAGTCGAAGTGCGACTGCGGCCATAGCAATATACCGCCGGATGCGGCGATTGAGCGCAGCCCCGGTTTCCCTTCCGTGAAGGTGGTAAAGATATCCAGCTGACGTTCGGTCGCGCCGCACTCAGGCTCATCCGCACGGGCAAAATGGCTCACGATATTGACCGGCTGGCGGACGTTTTTACACTGGCTCAGGCGCTGATAAAAGGCTTCGGCCTGTTCGGGCAGAACGCCTAATCGATGCATCCCGGTGTCCAGCTTCATCCATACGGTTACCGGCTCGGGTAAATCCGCTTCCTCCAGCGCAGCCAGCTGCTCCGGGCTGTGTACCGCCGTGTGCAGGCGCTGGGCGGAGATCACCGGCAGGTCGGCGGCCTCAAAGAATCCCTCCAGCAGCAGGATCGGCTGGGCGATACCGCCCGTGCGCAGGCGCAGGGCTTCTTCAAGACGGGCGACGCCAAAAGCATCGGCGTCCGGGAGCGTTCGCGCGGTCTCAAGAAGACCGTGTCCGTAGGCGTTCGCTTTCACCACCGCAACCAGTTTGCTGGCGGGCGCCAGTTCACGCAGACGTTGCAGGTTGTGTCGCAGAGCGCGGCGGTTAATGACTACAGTTGCCGCTTGCATTTGAATTCCTTAATAAAAGAATCTCCTAAATCCTTCGTGTTGCAGGAAGGCGACAAGCCTGAGAATCCCCGGGAGCTTAGTAAACTAAGTGACCGGGGTGAACAGGCGTAGTCAACGCACCTGCGGCATGAAGGATGACGGAGATTTATTCGTCGTCGTATTGTGGCCCAGCATAATTATCAAAACGCGACCACTGACCGTTAAACGTCAGGCGCACCGTCCCGATAGGGCCGTTACGCTGTTTACCAATAATAATTTCAGCGATGCCTTTTAAATCACTGTTTTCGTGATAAACCTCATCACGGTAGATAAACATGATTAAGTCGGCGTCCTGCTCGATGGAGCCGGACTCACGCAGGTCGGAGTTGACCGGGCGCTTATCCGCGCGCTGTTCCAGCGAGCGGTTAAGCTGCGACAGCGCCACCACCGGCACCTGTAGCTCCTTCGCCAGCGCCTTGAGCGAGCGGGAAATTTCGGCGATTTCCAGCGTACGGTTATCGGAGAGCGACGGCACGCGCATCAGCTGCAGGTAGTCGATCATAATAAGACCGATGCCGCCGTGCTCGCGGGCGATGCGCCGCGCGCGGGAGCGCACTTCGGTTGGCGTCAGGCCGGAGGAGTCATCAATATAGATGTTACGTTTTTCCAGCAGAATTCCCATGGTGCCGGAAATGCGCGCCCAGTCTTCATCATCCAGCTGGCCGGTACGAATGCGGGTCTGGTCAACGCGCGACAGCGAGGCCAGAGAACGCATCATAATCTGCTCCGAGGGCATCTCGAGACTGAAGATGAGTACCGGCTTATCCTGCAGCATCGCCGCGTTTTCCACGAGGTTCATCGCAAAAGTCGTCTTACCCATTGACGGACGCGCGGCGACAATAATCAGGTCCGACGGCTGAAGACCGGCGGTTTTTTTATTGAGATCGTCATAGCCGGTATTCACCCCGGTGACGCCGTCATGCGGCTGCTGGAAGAGCTGTTCAATACGCGCCACGGTAGCGTCGAGCACGTCGGCGATATTCTTCGGCCCCTCGTCTTTATTTGCGCGGCTTTCGGCAATTTTAAACACCCGGGATTCGGCGAGGTCGAGCAGATCTTCGCTGGTGCGGCCCTGGGGATCGAAACCGGCCTCGGCGATTTCATTCGCCACGGAGATCATTTCGCGTACCACCGCACGTTCGCGGACGATATCGGCATAAGCGCTGATGTTCGCCGCACTTGGCGTATTTTTCGATAATTCCGCCAGGTAGGCGAAGCCGCCGACGCTGTCCAGCTGCCCCTGACGCTCCAGCGATTCGGCGAGCGTAATCAGGTCAATCGGGCTGCCCGATTCCTGCAGGCGCGCCATTTCGGTGAAAATATGGCGATGCGGACGGGTATAAAAATCTTCCGAAACAACCCGCTCGGCAACATCGTCCCAGCGTTCGTTATCCAGCATTAAACCGCCCAACACCGACTGTTCCGCTTCAATCGAGTGCGGCGGGACCTTCAACCCATCGAGCTGATAATCACGCTCGCGGGGTTCAGTCTGTGGTTTGTTGAAGGGTTTATTTCCTGCCATAGTGAATGGAGTTACCGAGATAGTGAATGGGTCGAAAGATTACCACATTTCTGGAGGAAGCATGGCAACACGAATTGAATTTCACCAGCACGGAGGGCCTGATGTTCTGCAAGCGCTGGAGTTCACGCCGAAAGATCCCGCAGAGCACGAAATTCAGGTAGAGAATAAGGCCATCGGCATCAACTACATTGATACCTATATCCGCAGCGGCCTCTACCCGCCCCCGTCATTGCCGAGCGGTCTGGGTACCGAAGCCGCTGGCGTAGTAAGCAAAGTCGGCAGCGGCGTGAAACATATCAAAGCCGGCGATCGGGTGGTCTACGCGCAATCGGCGCTGGGAGCCTATAGCACCGTCCACAACGTGCCCGCGGATAAGGCCGCCATTTTGCCGGACGCGATCTCTTTCGAGCAGGCGGCGGCCTCATTCCTGAAAGGGCTCACGGTCTATTACCTGCTGCGGAAAACCTACGAGATCAAAGCGGGCGAGCCGTTCTTATTTCATGCGGCGGCCGGCGGCGTCGGGCTCATCGCCTGTCAGTGGGCCAAAGCGCTGGGCGCGAAGCTGATCGGTACCGTCGGCAGCGCGCAAAAAGCTGAACGCGCCAAACAGGCCGGCGCCTGGCAGATCATTAACTATCGCGAAGAGAATATCGTCGAGCGCCTGAAAGAGATCACCGACGGTAAGAAAGTCCACGTGGTTTATGATTCCGTCGGGAAAGATACCTGGGAAGCCTCCCTTGACTGCCTGCAGCGTCGGGGGCTGATGGTGAGCTTCGGCAACTCCTCCGGCCCGGTGACCGGCGTCAATCTCGGGATCCTCAATCAAAAAGGTTCGCTGTACGTCACCCGCCCTTCTCTGCAGGGCTATATCACCACGCGTGAAGAGCTGACGGAAGCCAGCAACGAGCTGTTTTCGCTGATCGCCAGCGGCGTGATAAAAGTGGATGTCGCGGAGAGCCAAAAATATGCGTTAACCGACGCCAGACGCGCACATGAGGTGCTGGAAAGCCGGGCGACGCAGGGTTCAAGTTTGCTCTTGCCGTAATGGCCGGAGCACTAAAGTTTAGGGCTTCCACATGGGAAGCCCTTACTTTTTTTGTTCGGCTGTATGTAGGGTACAGCACGATGAATTCGTTAACCCGCTAATAGTGACAGATTTAATAAGCAAAGCCTACGCTGTTTTATGCAAAAATCTTCAGGTTGTGACATACCGCTCAATACCTTAGTAGCGCCAGCGGTTATTAGCGCGATAACGGTTGTCGGTTGGTGATTTTATCGCCCGAATCACCCAAACCACAACAACGGCCAGCAGCAGCCACGGCAGCAGTTTAATCATTAACGCAAACAGACCGCCGACAAACATCAGCGCGGTCGCGACCACAATCGCGGCAATAATACCCAGCAGTGAAATGCCGGTGACCAATAACATGACAAAAAAGCCAATAACGAATAAGAGTTCCAGCATCGTCTTTCCCCTAAAGAAATTTTATCTACCTTACCGGATATTACAAAAATCGTGCCAAATATAATCTATTGAATAATAACAAAAACGCCCGGCACGATACGTGCAGGGCGTGGTGAATTTGACCAGGTTTTAGTGAAAAACTAACGCTTGTCGGCAACCAGTTTCAGCGCCTGTTCCAGCACGTTGATGTCCGCCCCGGCTTTATGCGCATTTTCGCTCAGATAGCGACGCCACTGGCGCGCGCCGGGGATCCCCTGAAACAGCCCGAGCATATGGCGCGTTACGTGCCCCAGATAAGTACCGTTGCTAAGCTCGCGTTCGATATAGGGATACATCGCCCGGACCACGGAAACCGGGTCAGCATCGACGCCTTCCACGCCGAAAATTTCCCGATCCACCGACGCCAGAATGCCTGGATTCTGATAGGCCTCACGGCCCACCATTACGCCGTCCATATGCGCAAGATGTTGTTTTGCTTCTTCCAGCGACTTAATGCCGCCGTTAATCGCCATCGTCAGATGCGGAAAATCACGCTTCAGCTGGTAAACGCGCGGATAGTCAAGCGGCGGGATCTCGCGGTTTTCTTTGGGGCTCAGCCCCGAAAGCCACGCTTTGCGCGCATGGATGATAAACATCTCGCACTCGCCTTTCCCGGATACCGTTTCGATAAAATCACACAGAAACCCGTAGCTGTCCTGGTCATCAATGCCGATACGGGTTTTCACCGTGACCGGGATCGACACGACGTCGCGCATGGCTTTAATACAGTCTGCCACCAGTTGCGCGTTCCCCATCAGGCAGGCGCCGAACATACCGTTCTGCACGCGATCGGACGGGCAGCCAACGTTCAGGTTAATTTCATCGTAGCCGCGCGCCTGCGCCAGCTTCGCGCAGTGTGCCAGCGCAGCCGGATCGCTGCCGCCGAGCTGCAGGGCGACCGGATGCTCTTCTTCGCTGTAGGCCAGATAGTCGCCCTTGCCGTGAATAATCGCACCGGTGGTCACCATTTCGGTGTACAGCAGCGTGTGGCGCGACAGCTGACGCAGAAAATAACGGCAGTGTCTGTCGGTCCAGTCGAGCATCGGCGCGATGGAAAAACGGTGAGCGGCGAAAGCAGTAGGCGTTGAATCTGACATCATGGCGAATAAATAAGCATCCGGGTAAAAAGGGGCGCTACTATAGCACAAAGATAAACCACTGACGCATAGCGTCAGCGCTCACCTTTTTTATCCCGCAATAAACGCTATATTTTCCGTGGCTTCCCGTCGTGAGGGCCAAAAAACTGCGGCGGATGGTCAACCCAGCGATCCTGTCGCGTGGCGGCATAGCCGGGGTTAAGCGGGTAGTAGATGCGATTAAATTTCTTATTTGCCTCGCCAACGACTAACAGGCGAACCTCCTGCTCGGTGTTATTGAGGAAGGTGTGGCAAATGCCGGTTCCGGCAGGAAAGCCGACGCTATCCCCCGGCTCCAGCTTCCAGAGATAGCCGTTAATCCACACTTCCGGATAGCCTTCCAGCACGTAGATAAACTCTTCTTCGTCGCTCTCCGCATGCGGATAAGAGGTTCGGCGTCCGGGCGGTAGACGCTCATGGTGGATCCCCAGGCGATTCAGCCGCAGGCCCCGCGCCAGCGGCGCGCCGATGGAGAAAAGCTCAGTACTGTCGGGATAGGTGGAATCATCCACGCCTTCCAGTTCACGCCAGTGTCGAATGCAGTCAGGTCGTTTCATCGTTTTCTCCCGAAAATGAGATGCATCAGGTATAGCATAAGGTGGCAAGGTTGAGCGACCCCAGGAGCGCGGCTGGGACGAATTGGCGCAGCCAGCGCGCAGGTAACGTGAAGTGTGACGGGTATAGCCCGCCGGGTCTCGGCGTTTTACCGGTATCGTGATAAAGTAACAGTTTCAGATTCACGCAACCAGAGGACGCTCATGGATAAGACCACTTCGCAACAAATGTTAGCGCATGCTGAAAAGCTGTGCGCGCAGCGTGGCGTGCGCCTGACCCCGCAGCGCCTTGAAGTATTGCGTTTGATGAGCCTGCAGCAAGGGGCAATCAGCGCCTACGACCTGCTCGATCTCCTTCGTGAAAAAGAGCCTCAGGCGAAACCGCCGACGGTGTACCGGGCGCTGGAGTTTTTACTCGAGCAAGGGTTCGTGCATAAGGTGGAATCCACCAATAGCTACGTGCTGTGTCACCTTTTCGATCAGCCGACCCACAGCTCGGCGATGTTTATCTGCGACCGCTGCGGCGGCGTCAAAGAAGAGTGTGCGGAAGGCGTCGAAGATATTATGCATACGCTGGCGGCAAGAATGGGATTCGCCCTGCGCCACAACGTCATTGAGGCTCACGGCCTGTGCGCCGCCTGCGTCGAGGTTGAATCCTGCAGTACGCCGGGCCACTGCCACCACGACCATACCATCCAGATCAAAAAGAAAGCCCGCTGAGGCGTTAGCCGCAGCGGGAATCAAGGGTGTATACCCGTCATACTTCAAGTTGCATGTGCGTTGGCTTTGTTACTCGGCTCATCCATGAGCCTCGCCCTTCGGGCCGCCGGGATACGACGTTCAAATCTGTTCCAGACAGATTTGTCGCTCACCCCAGTCACTTACTGGAGTGAGCTCCTGGGGATTCTCTGCGTTGCCGCGTTACTCGGCCTGCGGCCTCGCCCCTCCGGGGCCAGCGCAAGCGCTGTTCAAAGCACGAGTGCCTTGTCCTGCAACTCGAATTATTTAGGGTATAAATCGTTAGAGCAGGCAATAGTAAGGGGTTAAAACACGGCGTTTTCGCTACCAGCGATAGTCGTTTTTGGTTTCCCAGTCGGTCACTTCTTTCTCTGCCTGGTCTTTGGCGTAACCGTAACGTTCCTGAATTCTGCCCACCAGCTGGTCGCGTTTGCCTTCAATGACGGTCATGTCATCGTCGGTCAGCTTGCCCCATTTTTCCTTCGCTTTACCTTTGAACTGTTTCCAGTTACCGCCGATTTCGTCTTTATTCATCATGCATTCCTCATCGTTCGGTTATCGTTCGGTGAATGAACAGCCCGCTGTGTGCCGGACATGACTTAACTATAGATGAGTATTCTGAGTAAGATTTATTATTCGGAATCTTTAACCATCATATGCACCAAATGCATTACGAAAACCAGGTTCCGCGCTGCCAGTGGCGCTGCCAGATAACCGCCAGAGAAACGCCGCGCAGAGCGAGAAAGACCGTCAGCGCCAGCCACAGTCCGTGGTTGCCGAGCGTCGGTACCGTCAGCAGCGTCAGGGCAAACCCCGCCGCCGCTACCGCCATGCTGTTGCGCATCTCCGCCCCCCGCGTCGCGCCGATAAACATTCCGTCCAGCAGGTAGCACCAGACGCCAATGACCGGCAGTATCATCTGCCAGACCAGATAGCGGTCGGCCAGCTGCTGCAGCGAAGGCAGCGAGGTCAGCAAAGCGATAATCTGCTCACCGGCAAGGCCGTAAATCAGCGCAAACGCCAGCGCCACCATCCCTGACTGGCGGCAGGCCGCGTGCCAGACGGCAAGCAGCTGGCTGTCGTCGCGCGCGCCGTAGGCCTGCCCGGAGTGCGCCTCAACGGCGTAGGCAAAACCGTCCAGCGCATAGGCGGTAAAGGTCAGCATCGTCATGAGGACCGCATTGACCGCGACGACATCGGCGCCAAGGCGGGCGCCAAATACCGTCACCGCCCCGAAGCAGAGCTGTAGCAGCAGCGAGCGCAGCATGATGTCGCGATTCAGCGCCAGCAGGCGGCGTATATCTCCGCGCCAGGCGTTTTTCAGCATCGATAGGGAAACGCCGCGCAGCGCCAGCACGCGTCTCGCCATCAGCAGGCCAATAAAGAAAGTGACGTATTCTGCGGTGACCGTCGCCAGCGCCGCCCCCTGCACGTTCATATGCAGGCCCATCACCAGCCATAAATCGAGCACGATGTTGAGGACGTTGCCGACTACCAGCAGGATCACCGGCGCTCTGGCGTACTGCACGCCCAGCAGCCAGCCCAGCAGGACCAGATTCGCCAGCGATGCCGGCGCGCTTAGCCAGCGGAGCTCCAGGAAGCGTCTGGCCTGTTCGAGCACGGCTTCGCTACCGCCGACGATATGCAGCGCCAGGTCGATTAACGGCATCCGTAAGAGCACAATCGCCGCCCCGGCGGCCAGCGCCAGAACCAGCGGCTGCACCAGCGCACGCGCCAGCCGCTGCGGATCTTTTGCGCCAAACGCCTGCGCCGTCAGTCCGGTGGTACTCATTCGCAGGAACAACAGCAGCATAAAGAGGAAGCTGGTCGCCGTTGCGCCAACCGCCACGCCCCCCAGATAAACCGGGCTGTCGAGGTGGCCAATAACGGCGGTATCCACCAGCCCCAGCAGCGGAACGGTGATATTGGAGAAAATCATGGGCAGCGCTAAGCGCCACAGGGCTTTGTCGGCGGCGTTAAAAAGCATGGAGAAAGAGCCCAAATGAGGAAAAACGGCGCAGCATCATGCATCAGGTGATGATGCCGCGAGGTGAAGAGATTACTGCCAGTTGCCGTTGCGGATAACGCCAACGGCCAGGCCTTCAATAGTGAAGCTTTGCTCGCGAAGGTCCACCACGATCGGCGAGAATTCGCTGTTTTCCGGCAGCAGTTCAACGACGTTACCCTGCTTTTTCAGTCGCTTCACGGTAACTTCTTCGTCGATGCGCGCCACAACCACCTGGCCATTGCGCACATCCTGCGTTTTATGGACGGCCAGCAGGTCGCCATCAAGAATACCGATGTCTTTCATCGACATCCCGCTAACGCGCAGCAGAAAATCGGCATTCGGCTTAAACATAGCCGGATCGACCTGATAGTGACCTTCGATATGCTGCTGGGCCAGCAGCGGCTCACCCGCCGCGACGCGGCCAATAAGCGGCAGACCCGTTTCTTCTTCCGTCAGCAGACGAATACCGCGGGAGGCGCCGGAAACGATCTCGATTGCGCCTTTACGCGCCAGCGCTTTCAGGTGTTCTTCCGCCGCGTTTGGGGAACGGAACCCCAAGCGCTGAGCAATCTCCGCACGCGTCGGCGGCATGCCCGTCTGGCTGATATGATCCCGAATGAGATCAAACACCTCTTGCTGCCTGGTCGTTAACGCTTTCATTCCGCCCCCTGGGTGTATATACAGTTATGCTGTGAGTATATACAGCTAACGGTGATTTTGGAACCACATTTCACACAAAAATCAGGAGTTTCTTTCCGTTTTGCGAGCCGCTACGCCAGGCGTTAGCGGTAGTTTGCCCATAAAAGCGTTCCCCACGCGATCAGCGCGATGATGATCGCCAGCAATACCGCCGCCGATCCCATGTCTTTCGCTCGCCCCGACAGCTCGTGATGTTCAGGGCCAATACGGTCAACAACCGCCTCAATCGCGCTATTGATAATTTCAACTATCATCACTAGCAGGACCGAGCTAATCAACAGCACCCGGGTGATGGCATCGACGTCTAACCAGCAGGCGATCGCCACGGCAACAACGGCCGCGATGCCTTCCTGACGAAAGGCGGCCTCGTTGACCCACGCCGCCCGGAATCCTTTCCAGGAATACCCTGCCGCTTTAATAATTCGGGTTAACCCAGTGGTATTATTGGCCATCAAACAAACCTTTTTATGTAAATGACGTCAATGAGTGTACGCGTTTGCCGCGTTACAACGGAAATTTTGCGCACTTTCTGTTATTCTTGCGGCGCATTTGCATGATTAACCAGAGGCTTCACATCGTCTATGTCTGGCTGGCAACGAATTTACTATAAATTACTGAATTTACCATTAAGGGCGCTGGTAAAAAGCAAGTCGATTCCGGCACAACCTGCTCAGGAATTAGGCCTGGATACCTCGCGTCCCATTATGTATGTCCTGCCCTACAATTCGAAGGCGGACCTGCTGACGCTGCGCGCGCAATGTCTGGAACATGAGTTACCGGACCCGCTGGAGCCGCTCGAGATCGACGGCGGCCTGCTTCCGCGCTACGTATTTATCCACGGCGGACCGCGCGTGTTTACCTATTACACGCCGAAAGAAGAGTCTATCAAGCTCTTTCACGACTACCTGGATTTGCACCGCAACCATCCCGATCTTGACGTGCAGATGGTGCCGGTTTCGGTGATGTTCGGTCGCGCGCCGGGGCGTGAAAAAGGCGAGGTGAACCCGCCGCTGCGCATGCTCAACGGCATTCAGAAATTCTTCGCCGTCCTGTGGCTGGGCCGCGACAGCTTTGTCCGTTTCTCGCCTTCGGTCTCGCTGCGTAAGATGGCGGACGAACACGGTACCGATAAAACCATCGCCCAGAAGCTGGCCCGCGTGGCGCGCATGCACTTCGCCCGTCAGCGTCTGGCGGCGGTCGGCCCGCGCCTGCCCGCGCGCCAGGATCTGTTTAATAAACTGCTGGCGTCGAAAGCCATTGCCCGTGCGGTAGAAGACGAAGCGCGCAGCAAGAAAATTTCTCATGAAAAGGCGCAGCAAAACGCTATCGCCCTGATGGAAGAGATCGCCGCAAACTTCTCCTATGAGATGATTCGCCTGACCGACCGCGTGCTGGGCTTTACCTGGAACCGGCTGTATCAGGGCATTAACGTGCATAACGCCGAGCGCGTGCGCCAGCTGGCGCATGAAGGCCACGAGATCGTTTATGTCCCGTGCCACCGCAGCCATATGGACTATCTGCTGCTCTCTTACGTCATTTATCATCAGGGCCTGGTGCCGCCGCATATCGCCGCCGGTATCAACCTGAACTTCTGGCCCGCCGGTCCGATCTTCCGTCGCGGCGGCGCGTTCTTTATTCGCCGCACGTTCAAGGGCAATAAGCTTTACTCAACCGTATTCCGCGAATATCTCGGCGAGCTGTTCAGCCGCGGCTATTCGGTGGAGTATTTCGTTGAAGGCGGGCGTTCGCGTACCGGACGCCTGCTGGATCCGAAAACCGGCACCCTGTCGATGACCATTCAGGCGATGCTGCGCGGCGGTAATCGCCCCATCACCCTGGTGCCGATTTACATCGGCTACGAGCACGTGATGGAGGTCGGTACCTACGCCAAAGAGCTACGCGGTGCGACGAAAGAGAAAGAGAGCCTGCCGCAGATGCTGCGCGGCTTGAGCAAGCTGCGAAATCTCGGCCAGGGCTACGTTAACTTCGGCGAACCCCTGCCGCTGATGGCCTATCTGAACCAGCATGTGCCGGACTGGCGCGAGTCTATCGACCCTATCGAAGCGGTTCGCCCTTCCTGGCTGACCCCGACGGTGAATAATATCGCCTCGGATCTGATGGTGCGCATCAATAATGCCGGCGCGGCTAACGCCATGAACCTGTGCTGTACCGCGCTTCTGGCATCGCGTCAGCGTTCACTGACCCGCGAGCAGCTCACCGAGCAGCTGGAGTGCTATCTCGCCCTGCTGCGCAACGTGCCATATTCAGCGGATGCGACTACGCCTGCGGCTTCGGCCAGCGAGCTGATTGACCACGCGCTGCAGATGAACAAGTTCGAAGTTGAGAAAGATACCATTGGCGATATCATCATTCTGCCGCGCGAGCAGGCCGTCCTGATGACCTACTACCGCAACAACATCGCCCATATGCTGGTGATGCCGTCGCTGTTAGCCGCCATCGTCACTCAGCATCGTCGTATTACCCGTGCCGAAATCCTGCGTCACGTCGAGATGTTCTATCCGTTCCTGAAGGCCGAGCTGTTCCTGCGCTGGGAAAAAGCGGAGCTGGCGGGCGTCGTCGATGCGCTGCTCGCTGAGATGCAGCGTCAGGGCCTCATCGCCCTGAACGACGATGAGGTGAGCGTCAATCCGTCTCATGCCCGTTCTCTGCAACTGCTGGCCGCAGGCGCGCGCGAAACGCTGCAGCGCTACGCCATTACCTTCTGGCTGCTGAGCGCTAACCCGTCAATCAACCGCAGTTCGCTGGAGAAAGAGAGCCGCACCGTGGCGCAGCGCCTGTCCGTTCTGCACGGCATCAACGCGCCGGAGTTCTTCGATAAGGCGGTGTTCAGCACGCTGGTGTTGACCCTGCGTGACGAAGGCTATATCAGCGATACCGGGGACGCCGAGCCGGAAGAGACGTTGAAGATCTACCGCATGCTGGCGGATCTGATTACTTCGGATGTGCGATTAACGATTGAAAGCGTTACCCAGGATGAAGCGTAACGTTTAAAGAAATGTCCCGGCCTGCGCCGGGCTACCGGACCCTGCGGTTTTGTAGCCCGGCTAAGGCGTTTACGCCGCAAGCCGGGAAACCCACAGCGCTACTGCATATATCCCATCGCCAGGCCGAGAAACAGCACCAGCCCCACGTAGTTATTGTTCATAAACGCCTTAAAGCAGGCATCGCGTTCGCGTTTAAATATCAGCTTCTGCTGCCAGGCAAACAGCGCCGCGGCGATAAACAACGACCAGTAATACTCCCAGCCCAGCCCGCTCAGCCAGCCTACCGCGGCCATCAGACCCAGTACCGCCACCTGTAAAATACCGATGATTAAGCGATCGTTGTCGCCAAAGAGAATCGCCGTCGATTTGATACCGATTTTGACGTCATCATCACGATCGACCATCGCATACTGGGTATCGTAGGCCACCGCCCACAGGATATTGGCGAGGAACATCAGCCAGCAGCTCAGCGGCAGCGATTCGCTGACCGCCGAAAAGGCCATCGGGATCGACCAGCCGAACGCCGCGCCCAGCACGACCTGAGGCAGGTGGGTATAGCGCTTCATAAACGGATATACCCATGCCAGCGCCAGCGCCGCTACCGACAGCAGAATGGTCATGGTGTTCAGGGTCAACACCAGCAGGAACGAAAGCAGCACCAGCACGACAAACAGCGTCCGCGCCTCCTTTTCGCTAACGTCGCCGCTCGGCAACGGGCGGCGGGCCGTCCGTTTGACGTGGCCGTCAAACTTGCGATCGGCATAGTCGTTGACCACGCAGCCTGCGGCGCGCATCAGCCAGACGCCAGCGACAAAAACGGCGAGGATCCATAGCGGCGGTATCCCCGGCGTCGCCACCCACAGCGCCCACAGCGTCGGCCACAGCAGCAGCAGCGCGCCAATCGGTTTGTCAGTACGCATCAGGCGGTGAAACGCCAGCAGCTTGTTCTGCGTCAGACTCCACTCCATTTCATTTTCCTCTTAATACAACGGCGATGCAGGCAAAAACAGTTCCGTCAGCAGCAGCGGTTTGCCGCTCAACCGGAGGCGGGAACGACGCCCCCACAGCTCTGCATGACGACCAATTTCAATAAAATCACGGGTTAGCGTCGATGACGTGAAGAGATAGCGGCCCAACGGCGTTTGCCCCAGCTGTTGCAGCGCCAGTTCGGGGCCGCTCAGCGTTGATTCGGGCACTATCGTGCGCCCGGCCAGCCAGGGTTCACCGTTGGCGCAAAGAATGATTTCCCGCAGCCAGTAGCGGGGTTCGCTCGGTAACAGGGGCGCCTCACCGGCCAGCGCGTCGCGTCCAACAAAACCTTCGTTAACCATGATGACGCTGACTTTCTTCCCCTGCTGCTCAAAGCGTTTGGTCATTGAGTCTTCCAGCAATAGCCAGTCGCGCAGATGCGCATCCAGCGGGGGCATAGCGGCAAAATAATGCAGCGCACGCAGTTGCGTAAGCGCAGGATGTGGCATGCCTGAATCTCCGGTACATAACGTAAAGGTATTGTATCGCAGAATGGGGCATCGGGGGCGGGCAAACGTCAATATACGATCATCCGCGCAACAGCCGTGCAACAGAGGCTGCGGCGCGCTAAAAAAAAGTGCGCCCTGACGGACGCACCTAAAGGCTGTGCCTAAACATCAGCATTGCGGGGAGACGGTCACCCCTTGCCTTTTACACTGCTGATAAAGGTGGAACGAGCAGATTTCGAGCCAAGACGTTCAGCTTCGTTCATCAATTTCAGGGCCTTATCGATATCGCCTTTCGCAACCGCCTGCTTAATGCCGTTGTTGAAATAGGTTTCGGTGTCATCAAGCATCGGTTCGCTTTTCGCCGCCGGAGCCGGGGCCGGCGCGACAACCGGCGCGGCGGTATTGCCGACGGTCACCGGGCCATTGCCGGAAGAGCCAAACAGTGGACCAACCAGCACGCTGGAGCCGCTATTGGTTTTGACTTTTAGCTTCAGCACGCCATCGGTGGTGTGGCGGGCAATCGGGTCTGGAATATCCGGCACGGCATTGCCCGCGCCTTTAGCGTAAGCTTTCGCCGGATCCAGCAGAGTCGTGGTTTGTTGTAGATCTTTTTCCGTCGTAAAGACCAGCACGTAAAGCTTCTGCTGCCCCAGCGCCGGGGTCAGGCGCATGACGCCTTCAAGCCGATCCGCGGTCATTACGCCGGGCTGCTGATAGGTAAAATAGCTGCTGGGGAAGAACGCGGATGGCGTCATATTCTGATCGAGAATCAGCACGTTCGGCGCAAAAATCTGTTTTTGCTTATTCACTTCGCTCGTGAGCGTCAGGGTCAGTTCGCCAATATTCGCCGGAACGCTCCAGGCCGCAACCGGGCCGGAGATGCCGGCAACATCCAGGCGCTGGCCGCCCGTGAGTAAATCAACGGTCTGCGTTTTAGATTGATCGACTGGCGTCCAGACGAGCTGCTGCAGGGCAGCGCCGGGGATGGCGGGCGCTGCGCTGGTGTTTTGCGGGACAAAGTTGACGTCGGCAAGGCTCATTCCCGGCGCGCATGCCAACATTCCTGCGGATAAACACAGGGCGACGAGAGTTTTCTTCATTTTCATTGTTCTCACCTCGGATAGCGTAGGTTTAGCGGTGGCCAGGCAATAGCGCGCTAATCCTGAAGAATCAGGAGGGGCAGAGCCCCTCCGTGTCACTACATGATTACGGCGGTGTTACCACCAAACTTCCATCTGCGCACCGAAGGTCACTTCGCTATCGTTACCGCGGCTGGAGGTGTAAACCCCGTTACCGCTGCCGTCTTTAGTCTGCAGACCGGAGGTGTTGCTGTAGCCCCAGTTCTCATCCCATTTTGCGTAGGTCGCGAAAATACGGATTGCCGGGCGAGACCAGACGCTGTTACCCGCCTGCCATTGCTGGGCCAGGGTAATTTTGTACTGGTTGTTGTTTTCGCTGGTGCGCTGAGATTTCACGTTGTCGTAACCGACTTCCAGCTGGGTGCTCATGATCGGCGTCCATTTGTACATCGGACGAACACCGACGGTGTACCAGGTAGAACCGTTGTTGCTGTCCAGGTCCACGTCCTGGTACATCGCAACGTACATCAGGCCCCAGTCATCGTTGAAGTCCATCGCGCCGTGATCCAGAACGCGGATCATGCTGCCGTTGTTATCGATGCTGGTTCCCTGGGAGTGACCGCTGTTCCAGGAGGTCATCGAGTCGGTCGCATACTGAACAACAAACTTGTTGAAGCCGCCCCAGATAGACTGAGTATGTTCACCGGTGAACATCCAGCCGTCTTTTGATGCGCCATCAACCAGACGGTAATCGTCCTGCGGGTTAGCGCGGCCATAATCCACGCCTAACTCCAGTACGCCGCCCGGGTTGATTTCCATACCGGCCAGACGCACGTCAAAGACGTCGTTTGCGGTTTTAGCAGCAAATTTCTTGGTGTCATCGCTGGAGAAAGTGTAAGAACCGCCGCTTTCTGAGTTACGCGTGGCCGCCAGAGAGAGTTTACCGAAGCCGAGGTCAACGTTTTCCAGACCCGCACCCGGGCCGGAGATATCCCAGTAGTAGAAGTCGATCATGTGAACGTCATGACGCTGGTAGAAGCGCTTACCGGCCCACAGGGTAGAACCCGGCAACCAGTCAATCAGGTTTTTACCCTGGATGTTAGCTTCACGAAACGCCGGAGAGGTACTTTCCCAGTCATCTTCCTGATTTACGGAATAAGCGACGTTAGTATCGAAATAAAAACTCTTATCACCTTCTTTCCACAACTCCTGGCCCAGCTTCAGTTCCGCATAGGTTTCACATTCGTTGCCAAGACGGTATTTGCTTTGAGCACCCGTGGCTTTGAAGCACTGTTGCTCACCGCCGCTGCCGGTCCAGCCGATACCAGAACGAGCGTAGCCGTGGAAATCAACGGCCAGCGCCTGAGCAGACATAACGCCTGCCGCAACGGCGACCGCCAGTGGAAGTTTGCGCAGAGTAATCATCATTCTATCTCCTGAGATCATTGCTTTTCTTTGAACACTTCACCCTTCGGGCTGCCTCTTTGTTGGCTGCGCTCACTCACCCTGGTCACGTACTTTTGTACGCTCCCAGGGATTCATTCCCTTGCCGCCTCGATGCAGCGCGAATGGTTTTGTGTTTTTTTTTAGTTAGAAGCCTTACACGCCCGGCTCTTTATGCAGCCGACGACAAGCGGTGCCATCCTCACGGAATAAATGGCAGCGCTCCGGCGGCAAACCGATGGCGAATGTGGCTCCCTCTTCTACCAGCACCACGTCGTTCTGGCGGTAAACCAGGTTTTGACGGATGGATGGGATCTGGATATGAATTTGCGTTTCGTGGCCGAGCTGTTCGACCACCTGAACTTCACCTTCAAGGGTGACGTCGGCGATATCGCTGGGCAGCAGATGTTCCGGGCGAATCCCTAAGGACATGTTGGCGCCGACCTGAACGCGGGCGCTGTCCACCGGCAGCCAGACCTGCTGACGGTTTGGCAGCTCCACCTGCACCTGCTCAATGGCGGTAGCGGTGACTTTCACCGGCAGGAAGTTCATCTTCGGCGAGCCAATAAAGCCCGCGACGAAACGATCCGCCGGGTAGTGATAGAGTTCGAGAGGCTTCCCGACCTGCGCGACGCGACCGGCGTCCAGCACCACAATCTTGTCGGCCAGGGTCATCGCTTCGACCTGGTCGTGGGTCACGTAAATCATCGTGCGGCCAAGACGCTTATGCAGACGGGAAATCTCAATGCGCATCTGCACGCGCAGCGCGGCATCGAGGTTAGAGAGCGGTTCATCCAGCAGGAACACGCGCGGTTCAGCCACCAGAGTACGGCCAATCGCCACGCGCTGACGCTGACCGCCGGAAAGCGCTTTCGGTTTACGCTCCAGCAGATGGGCCAGCTGAAGAACTTCCGCCACCTGAGTCACGCGCTGGTTAATCAGCTCTTTTTTGGCGCCGGCCAGCTTCAGGCCAAAAGACATGTTTTCCGCAACGGAAAGGTGGGGGTAAAGCGCATAAGACTGAAACACCATCCCGATACCGCGCTCGGCGGGCGGGACATCATTCATTCGGGTATCGCCAATCAGCAGATCGCCGCTGGTCACCGTTTCCAGCCCGGCAATCATACGCAGCAGGGTGGATTTGCCGCAGCCTGATGGCCCAACAAACACGACGAACTCCCCATCCTGGATCTCGAGATTGATATCTTTCGATACCACTACGTCACCCCAGGCTTTCGTTACATTTCGCAGCTGTACGCTCGCCATGCCCTTCTCCCTTCGTTACAACCTGTCACTTAACGACACATTCAAGATGGGCTGACTATGCGGCATTCATAAATAGGGTAAATCCTCCACCCCCCGGCTTTTTTATGGGGGAGGAGGCGGGAGGATGAGAGATTGCTTCTCGCCGCCGGGGGGGACGGACGGACGTCGATTTCGTGATGTAGCCTGCAAAATTGGCCGCCTTTTTATGTGC
Source organism: Klebsiella sp. CN_Kp113 (assembly GCF_040064585.1). Lineage (NCBI taxonomy): Bacteria > Pseudomonadati > Pseudomonadota > Gammaproteobacteria > Enterobacterales > Enterobacteriaceae > Klebsiella > Klebsiella sp. CN_Kp113. Next base: position 86,589 of record NZ_JBEAID010000032.1, read on the forward strand.
TCCAGGACTCATAACCGGCATTTCTGCAATGGAGATCACACTATCGGGGGATGGGGCGTAGACATGGGGAGGATGGAAAGAGGTTGTTAAAAAAGGAAACTCATCACCGTTAAGCCACTCAAGTGTATCCACGAGCACATCACCAAATAGGACGGGTATATGAAAATCAAAACTGGCGCTCGCATCCTCGCGCTGTCTGCATTGACCACGATGATGTTTTCCGCCTCTGCCCTCGCAAAAATCGAAGAAGGTAAGCTGGTTATCTGGATTAACGGCGACAAAGGCTACAACGGCCTCGCTGAAGTGGGTAAAAAGTTTGAAAAAGACACCGGCATTAAAGTCTCCGTAGAGCATCCGGATAAGCTGGAAGAGAAATTCCCGCAGGTTGCCGCGACCGGCGACGGCCCTGACATCATCTTCTGGGCTCACGACCGTTTTGGCGGCTACGCGCAGTCCGGCCTGCTGGCGGAAATCACCCCGGATAAAGCGTTCCAGGACAAACTCTATCCGTTCACCTGGGATGCGGTTCGCTATAACGGCAAGCTGATTGCCTACCCGGTTGCCGTTGAAGCGCTGTCGCTGATCTATAACAAAGACCTGGTGCCAAACCCGCCGAAAACCTGGGAAGAGATCCCGGCGCTGGATAAAGAACTGAAAGCGAAAGGTAAGAGCGCGCTGATGTTCAACCTGCAAGAACCGTACTTCACCTGGCCGCTGATCGCCGCCGACGGCGGTTATGCATTCAAGTTTGAAAACGGCAAGTACGACGTGAAAGACGTAGGCGTGGATAGCGCTGGCGCGAAAGCGGGCCTGACCTTCCTGGTCGACCTTATCAAGAACAAACATATGAACGCCGACACCGACTACTCCATCGCGGAAGCGGCATTCAACAAAGGCGAAACCGCGATGACCATCAACGGTCCGTGGGCGTGGTCTAACATCGATAAGAGCAAGGTTAACTACGGCGTTACCCTGCTGCCGACCTTCAAAGGCAACCCGTCTAAACCGTTCGTTGGCGTACTGAGCGCCGGTATTAACGCCGCCAGCCCGAACAAAGAACTGGCGAAAGAGTTCCTCGAAAACTACCTGATGACCGATCAGGGTCTGGATGAAGTGAACAAGGACAAACCGCTGGGCGCGGTCGCGCTGAAATCCTTCCAGGAAAAACTGGAAAAAGATCCGCGTATCGCCGCTACCATGGCTAACGCCCAGAAAGGTGAAATCATGCCGAATATTCCGCAGATGTCCGCCTTCTGGTATGCCGTTCGTACCGCAGTGATCAACGCAGCTAGCGGTCGCCAGACCGTCGATGCGGCGCTGAAAGACGCACAGGCTCGTATCACCAAGTAATACGGTTTCCCTTATTTCTTAGGGAATAAGGTTTGTTGAATACGTTGTTACGCGAAATCATTCGCGCTACATCGAGGCGGCAAGGATGCAAATCCCCAGGCGCTTACATCAGTAAGTGACTGGGGTGCGCATCCGCAGCCAACAAAGAGGTAGCGCGAAGGATAAAGTGTAAAGAGGATGATCCCCATGGATGTCGTGAAAAAGAAGCACTGGTGGCAAAGCCCGCAGCTCACATGGTCTGTGATCGGCTTGCTGTGCCTGCTGGTGGGTTACCTTGTTGTTTTGATGTACGCCCAGGGGGAGTACCTGTTTGCCATCATGACGCTGATTTTGAGCTCGGTTGGCCTGTATATTTTTTCCAATCGCAAGGCCTACGCCTGGCGCTATGTCTATCCGGGTCTCGCCGGGATGGGGCTGTTCGTCCTGTTCCCGCTGATCTGCACTATCGCTATCGCTTTCACCAACTACAGCAGCACTAACCAGCTGACCTTCGAACGCGCCCAACAGGTGCTGATGGACCGCTCCTTCCAGGCGGGCAAATCCTACAACTTCGCGCTTTATCCGGCGGGAGATGAGTGGAAGCTGGCGCTGACCGACGGCGAAAGCGGCAAAAACTATCTTTCCGACGCCTTTAAATTCGGCGGCGAACAGAAGCTGGCCTTAAAAGAGGCAGACGCCCTGCCGGAAGGCGAGCGCGCCACGCTGCGCGTGATTACGCAAAACCGTACCGCCCTGAACCAGCTGACCGCCGTGTTGCCGGATGAAAGCAAAGTCATTATGAGCTCCCTGCGTCAGTTCTCCGGTACCCAGCCGCTGTACGCGCTGGCCAGTGACGGCACGCTGACCAACAACCAGAGCGGCGTGAAATACCGTCCGAACGCCGAGGTCGGTTTCTATCAGGCGATGAACGCCGACGGTAGCTGGGGCAGCGAAAAGCTCAGCCCGGGCTACACCGTGACCATCGGCTGGGATAACTTCACTCGCGTGTTCCAGGATGAAGGCATCCAGAAACCGTTCTTCGCGATTTTCGTCTGGACGGTGGTGTTCTCCGTTCTGACCGTGATTCTCACCGTTGCGGTCGGCATGGTGCTCGCCTGTCTCGTCCAGTGGGAAGCCCTGAAAGGTAAAGCGATTTACCGCGTACTGCTGATTCTGCCTTACGCCGTACCGTCGTTTATCTCGATTCTGATTTTCAAAGGGTTGTTCAACCAGAGCTTTGGTGAGATCAACATGATGCTCAGCGCGCTGTTCGGCATCAAGCCGGCCTGGTTTAGCGACCCGACCACCGCGCGTACCATGATTATCATCGTCAACACCTGGCTGGGCTATCCGTACATGATGATCCTGTGCATGGGCCTGCTGAAAGCGATTCCTGACGATTTATATGAAGCCTCGGCAATGGATGGCGCTACGCCGTTCCAGAACTTCTTCAAAATTACGCTGCCGCTGCTGATCAAGCCGCTGACGCCGCTGATGATCGCCAGCTTCGCCTTTAACTTTAACAACTTCGTGCTGATTCAGCTGTTGACCAACGGCGGGCCGGACCGGCTCGGCACCACCACGCCGGCGGGCTACACCGACCTGCTGGTGAGCTATACCTACCGTATCGCCTTTGAAGGCGGCGGCGGTCAGGACTTCGGCCTTGCGGCGGCTATCGCCACGCTGATCTTCCTGCTGGTAGGCGCCCTGGCGATTGTTAACCTGAAAGCCACACGTATGAAGTTTGATTAAGGGAGATAACGATTATGGCTATGGTTCAACCCAAATCTCAGAAGCTGCGCCTGTTCACGACGCACCTCCTGCTGCTGATTTTTATCGCGGCGATTATGTTCCCGCTGCTGATGGTCATCGCTATCTCTCTGCGCGAAGGGAACTTCGCCACCGGTAGCCTGATCCCCGAAAGTATCTCCTGGGAGCACTGGCGGCTGGCGCTCGGCTTCAGCGTCGAACACGCTGATGGTCGCGTCACGCCGCCCCCCTTCCCGGTGCTGCTGTGGCTGTGGAACTCCATCAAGGTGGCAGGCATTACCGCCATTGGCATCGTCGCGCTTTCTACCACCTGCGCTTACGCTTTTGCCCGCATGCGCTTCCCGGGTAAAGCAACGCTGCTGAAAGGGATGCTGATTTTCCAGATGTTCCCCGCGGTGCTGTCGCTGGTCGCGCTGTACGCCCTGTTTGACCGTCTCGGCCAGTACGTGCCGTTCGTCGGCCTGAATACCCACGGCGGCGTCATCTTCGCCTATATGGGCGGTATCGCGCTGCACGTCTGGACAATCAAAGGTTACTTCGAAACCATCGACGGCTCGCTGGAAGAAGCGGCGGCGCTGGACGGTGCGACCCCATGGCAGGCTTTCCGCCTCGTGCTGCTCCCGCTGTCGGTACCGATTCTGGCGGTGGTGTTTATTCTGTCGTTCATCGCGGCGATTACCGAAGTGCCGGTGGCCTCCCTGCTGCTGCGCGATGTGAACAGCTATACCCTTGCGGTCGGAATGCAACAGTATCTCAACCCGCAGAACTATCTGTGGGGCGACTTTGCCGCCGCGGCGGTGCTTTCCGCCATTCCGATTACCGTGGTGTTCCTGCTGGCCCAGCGCTGGTTGGTTAACGGCCTGACGGCTGGCGGAGTGAAAGGTTAATTTTTTTGTAACACCCGCCCCAAATTTCAGATGAGGGCCGACGGTTTAGCGGTAATGCGCGACCCCAACCGGGTATTACCGCCGTCGCCCTCAGCTGAAAAAGTAAGGCAAATGCCACTGCTATCCTCAACTGGACCCTACATAAATTCTATTTGTGACTGTTGGTCAGCGGCCCTGGAGGCCGCTTTTTTTATTCGCGCTTCAGACGGTTGGAGTTACACAGCCAGAGCGTTATCACCAGAATCAGGATCGCCGCGGAGTAAATCAGCACCGCCATAGGCGACTCATGATCGATAATGATCAGGCGGACGATTGCGGTGATGCCGATATAGACAAAGTAGCGCAGCGGGAAGTGAAATCCCGACTCAAAGTACTTCACTATCAGCGCGATAAACTCGAAATAGAGGAAGTAGACCACCAGCCCTTCCACCAGCTTGTACTTGCTGACAGGCTCCGGGGTGAACAGGACGTGCGCCAGATGCAGCGTCTCCTTTCCCAGAAATACGATCAGAATGACCCCCAGGCACAGCAGGCCAAGATTCAAAACGGTTTGCATTGCGGTTGCAATAAAACTCACCAACGGACGATAAACCGGCGGCATAGGTACACCTCATCATCATGATTTCCTGTGACCTGTATAACGCAAAAATGTGATCCAGATCTACATTTGTGAGTCCCTTCTTTCCACTGCTTGCCTTTCTCATCTCCGATGAAATACGTAAAAAGAGAAATTTTTACTTTCGGCAACGCTGTGAGGTAGTTAACTAAATCCCTTTTTATGTTCAAAAAACAGAATATAAATACCCGTCAAATCAGTTAATTAACCATAATAAGATCACAATTTTACAATATTGTAATAAGCGAATATTTTTCTCTTTCAGGCATAAATTACGCCCGCATTAGAGTAAGTTTTTCCTTAGAAATTGACTTAGCATACTCGCAGATTAATAAACCCTCGTTAGCGGAACGATATAAAACATGACTACTGAACACTCATCCCTGTTTATAAACTGGCTAAAAAAAGAAGTGGCTCCGGCATTAGGCTGTACGGAACCCGTTGCTATTTCTTTTACCGCCGCTTACGCTGCAAAACATTTAGATACGGCTTGTCAAAACATTAGCGGCTTTATTTCTGCGAACCTGTACAAGAATGCGATGGGCGTAACTATTCCGGGCACTTCCGTCAGCGGGGTGGCGCTCGCAGCCGCAATTGGCGCATTTGGTGGCGATGCGGATAAAGGTTTAAAAACGCTGGAGGGAATTACCGAACGGCATGTTGAATTAGCCCAGATGTTAATTGCCGATGGCCAGGTCAATATTAGCGTGAAAGATACTCCTGACTTTATTCATCTGGATCTGACGCTAACGGGTGGCGAAAAGAGCTGCCGCGTGGTGGTCAAGGGCACGCATACCAATATCGTTGAGCTGTATATTAATGGCGAAGCGCAGGTGCTGGCGGACAAACAGAGTACGGTAACGCAGCAGGAAACATTAGCAACCTTCTCGCTTGCGGAAGCCTTTAATTTTATTAACGAGGTCGAATTCGCCGACATCGCATTTATTCTCGAAGCCGCCCGGCTCAATTCGGCGCTGGCGGAGGAAGGTAAAAGCAAAAAATACGGCTTGAACATCAACGGCACCTTCTCTGATGCGGTAAAAAATGGCCTGCTCAGCAACGACCTGCTGAGTAAAGTCATCATCAATACCGTCGCCGCATCCGACGCACGAATGGGCGGAGCCCCCGTCGTCGCGATGTCTAACTTTGGTTCCGGTAACCAGGGTATCGCCGCCACCATGCCGGTAGTGACGGTCGCGGAGCATCTTAACGCCGATGAAGAGACCCTCGCGCGGGCGCTGGCGCTCTCCCACCTGACCGCCATATCGATCCACTCCCGCTATACGCGTCTCTCCGCGCTATGCGCGGCGTCCACGGCAGCGATGGGCGCCGCGGCTGGCATGGCGTGGTTATTTACCCGTGACCTGCAAACAATTAATACCGCTATTATTAATATGATCAGCGATATTACCGGCATGATTTGTGATGGCGCCTCTAATAGCTGCGCAATGAAAGTGTCGTCCGTGGTTTCCAGCGCCTTTAAGGCCGTACTGATGGCGATGCAAAATAGCTGCGCTGGCTCTAATGACGGCATTGTTTGCGCTGACGTTGAGCAGACTATTAATAATCTCTGCCGTCTGGTAATTAAGCCTATGGCCTATACCGATAAAGAAATCATCAACATTATGGTAGCAAAGTAATCATTAATTAGCGTTTTAATGTACCTTACACAAATAATTAATCTCCTGAATACAACAGGTATTGTTTATGAACAAAAAAGTGATTCTACGGGGTATGAGCGCCATACTTCCCCTGTGCATCGGCGACTTTCCGTTTTCATTTATTGTCGGCGCGCTAAGCGTTAGCGCCGGGATGAGTATCTGGCAAAGTACGGCATGGTCGACGATTGTCATCGCCGGTTCGGCACAAATGCTGGCGTTAAATATGCTAAAAACCGGAGCGAGCCTTGGGGTGATTATATTCACCACGCTGATTATTAATCTTCGCCATGTGCTTTATAGCGCCTCTATTTCCAGTACGGTACGCGAAGCCTCCTTCTTTAAAAAATGCTTTATGGCGTATGCCCTGACCGATGAAGTGTACGCCACGACGGTGAAAGAGATGGAGGAGAATAAAAAAGATAAATATCTTTTCTATTTTTCAGCAATGCTGACGTTTTGGTTCGCCTGGGTGCTGGCCGATTTCCTTGGCGCTCTGGTTGGCGCCTCTTTTCCGCACATTGAAAAATATGGTCTGGACTTCGCGATGGTCGCCGCATTTATCGCCATCGTGGTCCCACAAATCAAAAGCCAGGCCTGCACCGTCGCCGCCGTTGTTGCTGCCGTATCCGGGGTACTTTTGGTCGTACTGCCCTACTCGTTAGGTATCGTCGTCGCGTCCGTACTGGGCGTAATGGCGGGCCTGAGCGTCGATCTCGCCGAAGAGCGTAAACAGGCGCAGGCCGCTGACAAACTCTCTCTCGAAGGAGCGCTGGAAAATGAGTAATAGCTTTTTTATCGCCCTGACGCTTGGCATGGCCGCCGTGACCTTTCTTATTCGCTTCTCGTTCATTGGCCTCGCCGGGAAGATTCAGATGTCGAGCCGGGTCAGCAAAACGCTGCGTTTTGTGCCGGTGACCGTGCTGCCGGCCATCATCACGATTCAGATCCTGAGCGTGAACTCCAGCATGGAGTTCGATTTGAAAAACCCGAAGGTGATCGCCGCGATTATCTGCACGCTCGCCAGCTTCCGCCTGGGCCTGGTCTGGGTCGTCGTCAGCGGCGTCGGTTCACTGGTTTTGCTCAACTATTTCATGTAATCACCTATCAGAAGGAATCAACAGAATGATAATTACCACCGCCGCTGCGCCTGCCGCCATTGGCCCGTATGTTCAGGGAGTAAATCTGGGTACCATGACGATGACCTCAGGGCAGCTCCCGGTCAATCCGCAGGACGGCACCATGTCTGACGACATCGCTCAGCAGACGCGACAGTCGCTGGACAACGTTAAGGCTATCGTTGAAGCGGCGGGTTTGCAGGTGAAAAACATCGTTAAGACGATGGTCTTCGTCAAGGATCTGAATGACTTCGCCACCATCAACGCGGTGTATGAAGCGTTCTTCACCGAACACAACACGGCCTTTCCGGCCCGTTCCTGCGTCGAAGTCGCCAGACTGCCTAAAGATGCGGGCATTGAGATCGAAGCCATCGCCGTCGCCTGATCCCCGGCCGGAGGCCACCCTCCGGCCACTTCTTATCCCCCCCACTTTTGAGGTTTACCCGCAGCGAACTTTACGGGCAAAATATCGCCACTTCTTTGCGAGGAACGCAGAATGCTAAAGATTCGTCTTGCACGTCCGGAAGATGCGGCTTTACTCAACCAGATGGCCAATGCCAGCTATCGCCACCACTTTGCCCACCTCTGGCACAACGCCGATGAAATGGAGCACTACCTGCAGCAAGAGTATTCCATGGCCGCGCTGGCGCACAGCCTGGCCGATCCGCAGTGCTGCTGGTTGATTGCTGAGGCAGAGGAGCCAATTGGCTTTGCTAAATATGCCTGCCGCCAGGACATCAACCCCGAAGGCCCAACGGGTACGCTATTGCATAAACTCTATCTATTACCTGACGCTACCGGGCATCGCTACGGCGAGCAGATTTTTCGCGCCGTCGAGAAGCGAGCGAAAGAGACCGGTGAAAGCTGGCTATGGCTGGAAGTGCTCGCCGCGAATACCGGTGCCCGCCGTTTTTATGAACGTCAGGGGATGCAGCACGTAAAGGATGTGGCATTTCATTCTGCAACCCAGGAAAGCACACTCCATATTCTGGCTAAACCAATCTGAGAGGCAGCATGCATACCCTTCGTGAAACCGCCATTCGCAACGTCGCCAGCGGCGAAAACGTGGTGATTTACCAGCCCGCCAACCTCTACGACTGCACGCTTGGCGATAACGTCTTCGTCGGGCCGTTTGTAGAGATTCAGGGCCATACCCGTATCGGCAACGACAGCAAAATTCAGTCCCATACCTTTATCTGCGAGTACGTGACCATCGGCGAGCGCTGTTTTATCGGCCACGGCGTGATGTTCGCCAACGATATGTTCCGCGAGGGAAAGCCCAACGCCGACCGCGAGAGCTGGGGAAGAATTGTGATTGGCAACGATGTGTCTATCGGCAGCGGCGCAACCATTCTGGCGGTCAGCATCTGCGATGGGGTCGTGATTGGCGCGGGCAGCGTGGTGACCAAATCCATTACGGAGAAAGGCGTGTGGGCCGGGAACCCGGCAAAGCTGCTGCGGCGGCTATAACAAAAATGCCGGCCACATGGGCCGGCATTGCGAACGTTTTAGCGATTATGCGCGCCAGGATTTATAGCGGTTAATCAGGCCGTTAGTGGAGCTATCGTGGCTGCTCACTTCGGAACCATCTTTCAGCTCCGGCAGGATGCGGTTAGCCAGCTGTTTGCCCAGCTCAACGCCCCACTGGTCGAAGGTGAAGATGTTCATAATCACGCCCTGGGTGAAGATTTTGTGCTCATACAGGGCAATCAGCGCGCCCAGGCTGAACGGCGTAATTTCACGCAGCAGGATGGAGTTGGTGGGGCGGTTGCCTTCAAACACTTTGAACGGCACCACGTGTTCCAGGGTCGCCGGATCTTTACCCTGATCGCGATATTCCTGCTCAACCACTTCGCGGGATTTACCAAACGCCAGCGCTTCGGTCTGCGCAAAGAAGTTAGACAGCAGCTTCGGATGGTGATCGGACAGCGGGTTATGCGTAATCGCCGGCGCGATAAAGTCGCAAGGCACCATTTTGGTCCCCTGGTGAATCAGCTGGTAGAACGCGTGCTGACCGTTGGTCCCCGGCTCGCCCCAGATGATTGGGCCCGTCTGGTAATCCACGGCGTTGCCGTTACGGTCAACGTATTTACCGTTGGATTCCATGTTGCCCTGCTGGAAGTAGGCGGCAAAACGGTGCATATACTGGTCGTACGGCAGAATCGCTTCGGTTTCAGCGCCGAAGAAGTTGTTGTACCAGATACCGATCAGCGCCAGCAGCACCGGCAGGTTTTTCTCAGCCGGCGTGGTGGAGAAGTGTTTGTCCATCGCGTGCGCGCCGGAGAGCAGCTCAACAAAGTTGTCGAAGCCGACGGACAGGATGATGGACAGGCCGATGGCTGACCACAGAGAGTAACGGCCGCCAACCCAGTCCCAGAACTCAAACATATTGGCGGTATCAATACCGAACTCGCCAACCGCTTTACCGTTGGTCGAGAGCGCGGCGAAGTGTTTCGCGACGTGCTTCTCATCGCCGGCGGTCGCCAGGAACCAGTCGCGCGCGCTGTGGGCATTGGTCATGGTTTCCTGAGTAGTAAAGGTTTTCGACGCGACCAGGAACAGGGTAGTTTCCGGGTTCACCGTTTTCAGCACTTCGGCAATGTGGGTACCATCGACGTTAGAAACAAAATGCATATTCAGGTGATTTTTGTACGGGCGCAGCGCTTCGGTCACCATGAACGGGCCGAGGTCGGAGCCGCCGATACCGATGTTGACGACGTCGGTAATCGCTTTACCGGTGTAGCCTTTCCAGCTGCCGGAGATAATGGCTTCGGAGAAGGTTTTCATCTTCTCAAGCACGGCGTTCACTTCCGGCATCACGTCTTTGCCATCAACCAGAATCGGAGTATTGCTGCGGTTACGCAGCGCAACGTGCAGCACCGCGCGGTCTTCCGTGCGGTTAATCTTCTCGCCGGAGAACATGGATTTAATGGCGTCTGCCAGGAAGGTCTCTTTGGCCAGGTCCTGCAGTTTTGCCAGCGTCTCTTCGGTGATGCGGTTTTTGGAAAAATCCACCAGCATCAGATCGTCGAACGTGGCGGAGAATTTAGAGAAACGATCGCTATCCTTCGCGAACAGATCCGCGATGGTAACGTCTTTCATTTCATCAAAGTGTTTCTGTAATGCCTGCCAGGCAGAGGTCTGCGTTGGGTTGATGTTTTTCATTAGCAATACTCTTCTGATTTGAGAATTGTGACTGCGGTCGATTGTAGCGCCGGTGACGAAAAATTGTGATGATTTTTGTGTTATGCCGATGATACGCGTCAGGATTAGAGCCAATTTGGCGCAAATCGCCCCTCATAGTATAGACATCATAAGGCTTTTTTCTGTCAGCGACTCGCGCATGAAAAATCCGCATAACCCTGACGTTGACATACTTCGCCTGAAGCCTTTATATAACGGCAGTACCTACATATACGTAGGTAGGTATGGATCGCGCATTTCACGCTACAGCGAAAGGGTATTGCAGGGGGGTATAATGTCCCGCGTCCCCCTGGCAAAGTGAAAGACGTCGGTAATTGCCAGAAGAGGTGCGTTGCCCAGGTAACCGTATTGGAGGAGCCAGTCCGGGGAAAATACGTGAGGGGGAGCAACGCCGAGGTGAATAAGCGTCTGGTTACGCTCATCACCGGCCACAGGGGCTGAATCCCCTGGGTTGTCACCAGAAACGTTCGCAGTCGGGCGTTTCATACTCGCCGTCTGATGCACAGCATCGGCAAGCGGGTCTACAAGGTGGAGCACTTCTGGGTGACATCGTAGTTTGTTTATCGCTCTGCGCCCACCCTGTTTTTCGCTCTTCCCTTGTGCCATGGCTGAATAATTTGGCCTGGCTTATTAAGACATTTTATTGCAATCCGGTTGCGTCCAGCCCCGCCAGGATTGGTTTTCTGGAATCGTTTTAATAAGTCAGGCCCCCTGACACGAGGTTGTTATGACAGACTTAGTTGTAGCCAAGTTCGGCGGCACCAGCGTTGCCGATTTTGATGCCATGAACCGCAGCGTGGACGTCGCGCTGCTGGACGCCAATACCCGCGTGGTGGTGCTTTCCGCCTCAGCGGGGGTGACCAACCTGCTGGTCGCCTTAGCGGAAGGGCTGGAACCCGGCGAACGTTTCGCGAAGCTCGATGCCATGCGTCAAATCCAGTTCAACATTCTGGAGCGTCTGCGCTATCCCAACGTTATTCGCGATGAAATTGAGCGCCTGCTGGAAAACATCACCACCCTGGCGGAAGCCGCCTCCCTGGCCAGTTCAACCGCGTTAACCGACGAACTGGTCAGCCACGGCGAACTGATGTCTACTCTGCTGTTTGTCGAGATCCTGCGCGAGCGCGGCATCGCCGCCCAGTGGTTCGACGTGCGCAAAATTATGCGCACCAACGACCGCTTTGGCCGCGCGGAACCGGATATTGCCGCCTTATCCGAATTAACCCAGCAGCTGCTGGCCCCGCGTCTTGCGGAAGGCGTGGTGATCACCCAGGGCTTTATTGGCAGCGAAGCCAAAGGCCGCACCACCACGCTTGGCCGCGGCGGCAGCGACTATACCGCCGCGCTACTCGGCGAAGCGCTAAACGCCACCCGCGTCGACATCTGGACCGATGTTCCGGGTATCTATACCACCGACCCGCGCGTCGCCCCGGCGGCCAAACGCATTGACGTTATCGCTTTTGAAGAAGCGGCGGAAATGGCGACCTTTGGCGCGAAGGTCCTGCATCCGGCTACCCTGCTCCCCGCCGTGCGCAGCGATATTCCGGTATTCGTCGGCTCCAGCAAAGAGCCGAAAGCCGGCGGCACGCTGGTGTGCAAAAACACCGAAAACCCGCCGCTGTTCCGCGCGCTGGCGCTGCGCCGCAAGCAGACGCTGCTAACCCTGCACAGCCTGAATATGCTGCACTCACGCGGTTTTCTGGCCGAGGTATTCAGTATTCTGGCCCGCCACAGTATCTCCGTCGATCTGATCACCACGTCGGAAGTGAGCGTGGCGCTGACCATGGATACCACCGGTTCGACGTCGGCTGGCGATACCCTGCTCACCCAGGGACTGTTGACCGAACTTTCCTCTCTGTGCCGCGTTGAGGTCGAGCAGGATCTGGCGCTGGTCGCCATCATTGGTAATGAACTGTCGAAGGCGTGCGGCGTCGGTAAAGAGGTGTTTGGCGTACTGGACCCGTTTAATATTCGTATGATTTGCTACGGCGCATCCAGCCATAACCTGTGCTTCCTGGTCCCGGGTGCGGATGCCGAAAAAGTGGTGCAGAAGCTGCATCATAATCTGTTCGAGTAATAGCGAATAAAATGGCCCGCCATTTCTGCCGGGCCATTTTTAGTTTCCCATCACCGTGGTCATCAGCAATCTGTCCAACTCCCTGACATCACCGCTCCGGCTCTCAGGCAGCGCTGGCGGGATTGCGCCTCTGAGCAGCTCGGACTGAATAAACGCATGCAGCAGCGGTCGACGCGGGCCGTTTTCCGCCTCTCCTGCACGCTGTTTACGTTCCAGCAGCTCGTCTATTTCCGCACGTAGACCCGCTTCCAGCTCGCTTCCTGCCAGCAGTTCATCAAAGCGCATCGGCGGCACACCTTTTCCCGCCTCAACCCAGCGGACGGCCAGCAGCGGGCGCAGTACGTAAAAGTACTTTTTCAGCCGCACTCGTTCGCCTTGCAGATAGCCGCGGAAATTTTTACGGGCCATCGAATAGTAATGCCAGCGGGCGCGAACCGGAGAAAACCAATGCGGTATCACTTTCTTCAGCGCCTGAACCGTCGCGTCATCCTGCTGATACACCACCGGTGAATCCAGCCATTCGATCAGCGTCGGGTTCGCCCCTTTCAGCAGACCCAGCGCCTTGCGCCACTCCCAGCCGCAGACGTCCAGCTCATCGTCGATGGGCAGCTCAATAACATCGCGCGGGGGATCCACCCGCAGGTACCACTCCAGCGGGTGAACGTAGAGAAACCGCACATCATAATCGCTGTCCGGCGAGGCAAAGCCCCAGCCCCGGCTGCCGGATTCGCAGGCGTAGAGCACTCTGACGCCGTAGCGCTGCTCCACGTCTTTTAACTGCCGCCGCACCTTATGGCGCATGGCGGCGCTTACAGCGTGATACGTCATTTTCATTATCCTTTTAGATTCACCAGGCCATGCAGCACCTGGTCCAGGCCGCCAAAGACCGAGATTTTATCGATACGCTCCGCCACTCTTTCCAGCGTTTCCAGCTCTTTTAAGCGCAGCGCGACCGGGTTATTCTCCATCACCTTCGCGGTGTTGAGCAGCGAGCGCGTCGCCGCGGTCTCTTCACGCCGGCGGATCACGTTCGCCTGCGCCGATTTCTCCGCCTCCACCAGCTGCGACAAAATGGCTTTCATGTCGCCGGGCAGCACAATATCCTTCACGCCCAGCGACGCGACGTCGATACCAAATGCCGCCATGCGCTCGGTGACCTGCGCGCTCACGACCTCATCAATGATTTTCTTATCTTCCAGCAGCTCATCCAGCGTTCGCGTTCCGACGGCTTCACGCAGCGCAAACTGCAGCTCGCGATACAGATGGTCCAGCGGCTTCGTCAGCTGTCCAAACGCCTGCAGTACATCGCTGTAACGCCAGTTCGCCGCCAGATTTAAACGCAGGTTCACTTTATCTTTGGTTAGAATCTCCTGGCCGCCAACCTCCAGCACCTGCAGGCGGGTATCGACCACTTCCGCTTCCACCAGATGATTGACCTTCCAGTACGCGCTCAGGCCAGGCTGCAGCAGCGATTGTGTCTCGCCGTCGATTTTCAGCACCCCGACGTGCCACGCCGGCACCGATACGGTGAGGATCGCTTCGCGACCTTTTACCGCCCCGTGACGTCGCGGCTGCAGCACCGCATTCATAATGTCAGCCGGAACCGCAACCTGCCGGGTATCGATACGTAGCAGCTGAATTTCATCACCGGCGGACCAGTACAGTCGGCGCGTCGAAGGCGGTAAAATTTCCTGCAGCACACCGTTGGCATACAGCGCCCCGGCCTCGACATCCGTCAAATCCGCCGCCAGGCAGTAGCGTTCAATCCATTCCGGCTGAAAGCGTCGTAAATACTCCGCCAGCGCCTCCGGCACTTCGCTGCCGTCCCGGTTAACGATCAGCACTTCGGGGACGTTGAACCACGGCAGGCGATGCTCGCCCGCTTCCAGAACCTGATAGTAGTCACCCTGACGGGATAAAAGGCCAAGCTGACCTTTACGTATCGTGATTTTCTTCGTCATTTTTTGTTCCTTAGCAAAATCAGGCGCGGGTGCAGGGGCGAAGCCGCAGGGGAACTCCCTTTTGCCTGCGGCACGGCGCCTTTACCGGCGGCCTGCTGTGGGGCGTGCTGACTGCGCATCACCCCGCGTTATTTCTATGATTAACGACCAGTTTTCATTGGAGATGAAATCGGGAATCGAACCCATTGGTGGTCATCGGCTGACGGAACGCGCCCGAAAAACGGCCTGTACCGTTCCTGGCGTGCCGGCGGGGTTTAACCCCCTGCGTTTTCAGCGTCGTGACGGAAGGGATATTGCCAGTTGCGTGCCAACAATAAAAAATGCGAAAGTTATTTTTCAATCAATTGATTAATAACGCTTTTGTTTTTTAATTCAAACGGTAACGCTTGCTTCCGGCAGCAGGTTTTTTTATCTTTAAATATCGAAACTTATCTTTTGGGATAAACATGAAAAAGCGGCGAGTGGTCATTGGCGTCCTCGGAACGGTGCTGGACAAACGCGGCAAGCGGGCGAATCGCTTTAAAAAATGGCGGCCTACCGTTGGGCTATGCCAGCAGGCCGATTTTCCTGTCGACAGGCTGGAGCTTCTCCACCAGCCGCGTGATGAAAATATGGCGCAAAAGCTGATTGACGATGTCGCCCAGCTTTCGCCGCATACCGAAGTGCGCCCGCATACGATTGAGATAAACGATCCGTGGGATTTTGAAGAGGTCTACGCGGCGTTTCTCGACTTCGCCAACCGCTATCGCTTTGATACCGAAAACGAAGAGTATCTGGTGCATATCACCACCGGGACCCACGTGGCGCAGATCTGCTGGTTCCTGCTGACCGAAGCGCGCTATCTCCCCGCCAGCCTGCTGCAGACCAGCCCTGCGCCGAAAGGCGCAGCGGATGACGCCGTCGCCGCCGGTATTTACTCGGTGATCGATCTGGACTTAAGCCGCTACGCCACGCTCACCAGCCGCTTTCAGCGCGAGCAGCAGCAGTCCGTCTCCTTCCTGAAGGCGGGTATCGAGACGCGTAATGCGACGTTCAACGCGCTTATCGATCGTATTGAGCGCGTGGCGATCCGATCGACCGATCCGATCCTGCTGACCGGCCCAACGGGCGCCGGGAAGTCCGTCCTCGCCAAACGTATTTTTCAGCTTCGTCAGTCGCGCCATCGGGTGGCGGGAAAATTCATGGCGGTAAACTGCGCCACGCTGCGCGGTGATAACGCCATGTCCACGCTGTTTGGACATGTCAAAGGCGCGTTTACCGGCGCGGTTACGCCTCGCGCCGGGCTATTACGCGAAGCCGACGGCGGCGTGCTGTTTCTCGATGAAATCGCCGAGCTGGGGCTGGATGAGCAGGCTATGCTGCTGAAGGCCATCGAAGAAAAAACCTTTTTCCCGTTTGGCTCGGATAAAGAGGTGCACAGCGACTTCCAGCTAATCGCCGGCACGCATCGCGATATGCAGCAGTGGGTGGCGGAGGGGCGCTTTCGCGAAGATCTTTATGCGCGCATCAATATGTGGCGCTTTGCCCTCCCCGGCCTGGCGCAGCGGCGGGAAGATATTGCGCCGAACGTGGAGTATGAATTACGGCGACTGGCCAACGAGCGGCAGACGCAGATCCGCTTCGATAAAGACGCCCGCGAACGCTATCTGGCCTTTGCCTGCTCGCCGCAGGCGCAATGGCGCGGCAATTTCCGCGAGCTAGGCTCCTCCGTGGCGCGTATGGCGACCCTGGCCGAGCAGGGGCGCATTACGCTGGCCGTTGCGGAAGAGGAGATAATGCTGCTGAAAGAGAGCTGGCAGCTCACGACATCTTCTCCTGATATTGCAATGGAAATCGATCTGTTCGATCGCCGCCAGCTGGAAACGGTGCTGGAGGTCTGCCAGCGCAGCGTTTCGCTCTCCGAAGCCGGACGCGAGCTGTTCGCCGTCTCCCGGCAAAAAAAGGCCAACCCTAACGATGCCGACCGCTTGCGCAAATATTTAGCGCGCTTCGGACTCAGCTGGGAGCTTATCCGCAGCGGAACATGAGCATAATTTGTTTGAATAATATGTCTTAGCACGATAAACAATAGCGATGGCCGGGCTCGATCCCGGCCGGTCTATAACAAGCAAACACAACTTACGTGCAAGGAAAACAACATGCTCGCCACGCTTACGCGGCTGTTCCCATTATGGGCGCTGCTGCTCTCGGTTATCGCCTATTACACGCCATCCACTTTTACCCCCGTTGGCCCGTGGGTCCCGACGCTGCTGATGCTGATTATGTTCGGCATGGGCGTGCATCTGAAAGTCGACGATTTTAAGCGCGTGCTTTCCCGCCCCGCGCCGGTCGCCGCAGGCATTTTTCTCCATTACCTGGTGATGCCGCTCGCCGCCTGGCTGCTGGCGCTGATTTTTCACATGCCGCCCGAGCTCTCCGCCGGGATGGTGCTGGTCGGCAGCGTCGCCAGCGGTACGGCATCCAACGTGATGATCTTTCTGGCAAAAGGCGACGTCGCGCTCTCAGTCACCATCTCATCGGTTTCCACACTGGTTGGCGTGGTCGCCACCCCGTTGCTGACGCGTCTGTACGTGGATGCGCATATTCAGGTGGACGTGATGGGGATGCTGCTCAGCATTCTGCAAATCGTGGTGATCCCGATTGCGCTGGGGCTTGTCGTGCACCATCTGCTGCCGAAAGTGGTGAAGGCGGTGGAGCCGTTCCTGCCGGCCTTTTCGATGGTCTGCATTCTGGCGATTATCTGCGCCGTGGTGGCAGGCTCCGCGTCGCATATCGCTTCCGTTGGTTTTGTGGTGATTATCGCCGTTATCCTGCATAACACTATCGGTCTGCTCGGCGGCTACTGGGGCGGGCGACTGTTTGGCTTTGACGAGTCCACCTGCCGCACGCTGGCGATCGAGGTAGGAATGCAGAACTCCGGCCTTGCCGCCGCGCTGGGGAAAATCTACTTTGGCCCGCTGGCCGCGCTGCCCGGCGCGCTGTTCTCGGTCTGGCACAACCTGTCCGGCTCGCTGCTGGCCGGCTACTGGTCAGGGAAGCCTATCGCCGACAAACCGCGTAAACGGTAAAAGAGCGCGAATAACCCGTAATTTTCCCGGCTTGCGCTGCGCTTAGCCGGGCTACGGTCCGTGCAGCTTGCGGGTTTTGTAGCCGGACAGGTGCGCAGCGCCGCCTCCGGGATTTTCTGCGAGGCACAACAATTTACCGTGAGACGTCAGCCCCAATACCGTACACTGAAACCACAGGCTAATTGAGGGCACCACTATGGCACTCCCCCGCATCACGCAAAAAGAGATGACCGAGCGCGAACAGCGCGAACTGAAAACCCTGCTCGACCGCGCGCGCATCGCCCATGGCCGTCCGCTGACCAACGCGGAAACCAACAGCGTGAAAAAAGAGTACATCGATAAACTGATGGCCCTGCGCGAGGCCGAGGCTAAGAAAGCCCGCCAGCTGAAGAAAAAGCAGGCTTATAAACCGGACGCAGAGGCCTCGTTTTCCTGGTCGGCAAATACCCCGACGCGCGGCAGACGTTAACGCCCTTTCTTCTTGCGCCCCGGCGCGGTAAAGCGTTTGCCGTTCGACGCCGGGCGGGAGGACTTGTCGCTGGTTTTTTCAATCGCCACGACGGGACGCTTGATGCCGGCCGTTTTCGGCTTCGCTTTTGCCTTCGGTTTCGCTTCTGAAGACGAGTTTTCAATCAGTTTGAAAAGATCGATCAGCTCATCGTCGGTCAGATCGCGCCACTCTCCCAGCGGGATCCCCGTCAGGCTGACGTTCATGATCCGCGTCCGCTCAAGCTTCGTCACTTCATAGCCAAAGTGTTCGCACATCCGGCGGATCTGGCGATTCAGCCCCTGCACCAGGGTAATGCGGAACACAAACGGCGCTTCTTTTTTCACTTTGCACTTCTTCGTCACCGTGCCGAGAATCGGTACGCCCGCCCCCATGCCGCAGATAAACTCATCGGTCACCGGCTTATCAACGGTGACCAGATACTCTTTTTCGTGATCGTTACCGGCGCGCAGGATTTTATTCACCAGATCGCCATGGTTGGTCAGAAAGATCAGCCCCTGGGAGTCTTTATCCAGGCGACCGATGGGGAAAACGCGTTTGCTGTGGTTTACGAAATCAACGATGTTGTCGCGTTCGCCGTCTTCGGTAGTGCTGACGATGCCAACCGGTTTATTCAGCGCAATCAGGACCAGATCGTCCGCTTCGCGCGGCTCAATCAACCGGCCATTGACCTTTACCACGTCGCCCGCTTTAACCTGGTCGCCGATGGTAGCGCGCTTGCCGTTGATAAAAACGTTGCCTTGTTCGATAAAGCGATCGGCTTCACGACGCGAGCAAATTCCGCTTTCGCTGATGTATTTATTGAGTCGGGTTGATGAGTCGGGCAGCATAAAATCTCCTGTAAAAGCGAAATATACCCTACCTTGCGGGCGATAAAAAAGAATCGCGCTCTCGTCGCCTGCCGCTAAATGTGATCTGCCACGCCTTTCAACACAAAAGTGTGCCCATGAAAGCCCGGCAACTTTGCCCGGCGAAACAAAGCAGAATCAGGCTCTTATCACGTCCGGCACAAAGGTGCCATAAACCACCGGTAAGCAACGCAAATGTGCAACAGAAACGGTCGGAACATCATCATGAAATAGAGGAAAATTTCTTTGAAGCGGGTCGCTGATGGGGTTATATCAGATCATGACAGCAACTCTCCCATTTGCACAAATGTGCAGGAGCCGACAGTGACGATGGAAAACAGCGACGATATTCGTCTGATCGTGAAAATCGCCCAGCTCTACTATGAGCAGGATATGACCCAGGCGCAGATTGCCCGCGAGCTGGGGATATACCGCACCACTATCAGCCGTCTGCTGAAGCGCGGCCGCGAGCAGGGCATCGTCACTATCGCCATCAACTACGACTACAACGAAAATCTGTGGCTTGAGCAGCAGCTAAAACAAAAATTCGGTCTCAAAGAGGCGGTGGTGGCGGCCTGCGACTCACTGCTGGAGGAGGATCAGCTCAATCTTATCGGCCTGCATGGCGCGCAATTGGTCGACAGGCTGCTGGAGCCGGGCGATATCGTCGGCTTCTCCTGGGGTCGGGCGGTGCGCGCGCTGGTGGAGAATCTGCCGCAGGCCAGCCAGTCCCGTCAGGTTATCTGCGTGCCGATTATCGGCGGCCCCTCCGGAAAACTGGAAAGTCGCTACCACGTGAATACGCTGACCTACGGCGCAGCGGCGAAGCTGAAAGCGGAATCTCATCTCGCTGATTTCCCGGCACTGCTGGATAACACATTAATTCGCAACGGTATTATGCAGTCCCGGCATTTTAAAACGATTGCCTCCTACTGGGATAACCTGGACGTCGCGCTGGTGGGCATTGGTTCTCCGGCGATCCGCGACGGCGCCAACTGGCATGCATTTTACGGCAGTGAAGAGAGCGACGATCTCAACGCTCGCCAGGTCGCCGGCGATATCTGTTCGCGTTTTTACAACATTGATGGCGCGCTGGTCGAAACCGCCATGAGCGAAAAAACGCTCTCTATCGAGATGGTGAAACTCAAGCAGGCGCGCTACTCGGTGGGTATCGCCATGGGCGAGGAGAAATACGCCGGGATTCTTGGCGCCTTAAACGGTCATTACATTAATTGTCTGGTGACGAATCGAGAAACCGCTGAGTCATTACTGAAGTAAATGTCAAGAATATGATTTCACGCAGCGCTGCTGCGGGGGATCCCTTTATCTAAAGAAACAGGAGTCGATAATGAATACATGGTTAAATTTAAAAGACAAAATAATTATCGTGACCGGCGGCGCATCAGGAATCGGCCTGGCGATTGTCGATGAGTTATTAGCCCAGGGCGCAAACGTGCAGATGAGCGATATTCACGGCGGCGACAAACATCAGGATCGCGATAATTATAATTTCTGGCCAACCGATATTTCCAGCGCCAGCGAAGTGAATAAAACCGTCGACAGTATTATTCAGCGCTTTGGCCGCATTGATGGTTTAGTCAATAACGCCGGCGTCAACTTCCCGCGTTTATTAGTCGATGAGAAAGCGCCGTCCGGTCGCTATGAATTAAATGAAGCGGCTTTCGAAAAAATGGTCAATATCAACCAGAAAGGCGTGTTCCTGATGTCGCAGGCGGTGGCGCGCCAGATGGTTAAACAGCGCAGCGGCGTGATTGTTAACGTCTCGTCAGAAAGCGGTCTCGAAGGCTCTGAAGGCCAGAGCTGCTACGCCGCGACCAAAGCCGCGCTGAACAGCTTTACCCGCTCCTGGTCGAAAGAGCTGGGCAAGCACGGTATTCGCGTCGTAGGCGTTGCGCCGGGCATTCTGGAAAAAACCGGGCTGCGTACGCCGGAATATGAAGAAGCGCTGGCCTGGACCCGCAATATCACCGTCGAACAGCTGCGCGAAGGCTATAGCAAAAATGCGATTCCTGTTGGTCGCTCCGGCCGTCTCAGCGAAGTTGCTGATTTTGTTTGCTATCTGCTCTCAGAGCGCGCCAGCTACATTACCGGAGTAACCACTAACATTGCGGGCGGCAAAACGCGCGGCTAAGGGGGAAACATGGTTAACGTCATCTTCTGCGCTCACGGTCAGCTGGCCTGCGCCATGCTCGACTCGGTGCGCATGGTTTACGGCGATGTCCACGTCAGCGCCGTGGCGTTTGTACCGGGGGAAAACGCGGGCGATATCGCCGATAAGCTTGAAAAGTTGGTAAGTACTCACAAAGAGGAGGAGTGGCTCATCGCCGTCGATCTACAGTGCGGCAGCCCGTGGAACGCCGCCGCCGGCCTGGCGATGCGCAACCCACAGCTTCGGGTCATCAGCGGCCTGTCGCTACCGCTGGCTCTGGAGCTGGTCGATAACCAGCAAACGATGAATGCAGAAGCACTGTGCCAACATCTTGAGACCATCGCCAGCCAGTGCTGCGTCACCTGGCGGCAACCGGAAACCGTTGAGGAGGATTTCTGATGAACATTACGCTCGCACGCATCGATGACCGCCTGATTCACGGCCAGGTCACCACCGTTTGGTCAAAAGTGGCCAACGCCCAGCGCATCATTATCTGTAATGACGACGTGTATAACGACGACGTTCGCCGCACGCTGCTTCGCCAGGCCGCGCCGCCGGGCATGAAGGTCAATGTGGTGAATATCGAGAAAGCCGTCGCCGTTTATCACAACCCGCAATATCAGGACGAAACGGTTTTTTATTTATTCACTAATCCGCAGGACGTATTAACCATGGTGCAGCAGGGCGTCAAAATAGCCACGCTGAATATTGGCGGCATGGCCTGGCGACCGGGTAAAAAACAGTTAACCAAAGCGGTGTCATTAGACGCAGCGGATATTAATGCCTTTCAGCAGTTAGATACTCTGGGCGTTAAGCTTGATTTACGCGTCGTGGCTTCGGATCCGTCGGTTAATATTCTCGATAAAATAGCAGAGCAGTCCGTTACAGAATAATAAAACGCGCCTTTTATTACACACTATCATTCTGGATGCATCGCGGCGGCAAATGAGCGAGTCACCAGCAGCATAGCTAACTATGTGACTGGGGCGAGAGAATGCAGTCAACAAAGAGGCAGCCTGAAGAACATCGTGTAAATGCCGTAAAAGGCAGGGATTTCTATACCCTCAAGGTGACAAATTATGGAAATAAGTACCCTACAAATAATCGCCATATTTATTTTTTCCTGTATTGCCGGGATGGGCAGCGTGCTGGATGAATTCCAGACGCACCGGCCATTAATCGCCTGTACCGTGATTGGCTTAATTCTCGGCGATCTAAAAACCGGGATTATGCTCGGCGGGACGCTGGAGCTGATCGCGCTCGGCTGGATGAACGTCGGCGCGGCGCAGTCTCCGGATTCGGCGTTAGCCAGCATTATCTCCGCCATCCTGGTGATCGTGGGCCAGCAAAGCATCGCTACCGGAATAGCGATTGCGCTGCCGGTCGCTGCCGCAGGTCAGGTGCTCACCGTGTTCGCCCGCACCATTACCGTGGTGTTCCAGCACGCGGCGGATAAGGCCGCGGAAGAGGCGCGCTTCAGAACAATCGATCTGCTGCACGTGTCGGCGCTGGGCGTTCAGGCGCTGCGCGTCGCCATTCCCGCACTCATCGTTTCTCTGTTTGTCAGCGCGGATATGGTCAGCAATATGCTCAACGCCATTCCGGACTTCGTCACCCGCGGTCTGCAAATCGCCGGCGGTTTTATCGTGGTGGTCGGCTACGCCATGGTGCTGCGCATGATGGGCGTGAAGTATCTGATGCCCTTCTTCTTCCTCGGCTTCCTCGCGGGCGGCTACCTCGACTTTAGCCTGCTGGCCTTCGGCGGCGTCGGGGTCATCATCGCGCTGATTTATATCCAGCTTAATCCGCAGTGGCGTAAACCCGAACCGCAGGCCGCCGCCACCTCTTCCACTGCCCTTGACCAGCTTGACGACTGATGGAGCCCAACATGGAACAGAGAAAAATTACCCAAGGCGACCTGGTGAGCATGTTTCTGCGCTCCAACCTGCAGCAGGCGTCATTCAACTTCGAACGTATTCACGGGCTTGGCTTCTGCTACGACATGATCCCGGCCATCAAGCGCCTCTACCCGCTGAAAGAGGATCAGGTCGCCGCGCTGAAGCGCCATCTGGTGTTCTTCAACACCACTCCGGCAGTCTGCGGGCCGGTGATTGGCGTCACCGCCGCGATGGAGGAAGCCCGGGCCAACGGCGCCGCTATCGACGATGGCGCCATCAACGGGATCAAAGTTGGCCTGATGGGGCCGCTGGCAGGCGTGGGCGACCCGCTGGTATGGGGCACGCTGCGGCCGATTACCGCCGCCCTCGGCGCCTCGCTGGCGCTCTCCGGCAATATTCTTGGACCGCTGCTGTTCTTCTTTATTTTCAACGCGGTACGTCTGGCGATGAAGTGGTACGGGCTGCAGCTTGGCTTCCGTAAAGGGGTCAATATCGTCAGCGATATGGGCGGCAACCTGCTGCAAAAACTGACCGAAGGCGCCTCCATTCTTGGCCTGTTTGTGATGGGCGTGCTGGTCACCAAGTGGACTACCATCAACGTCCCGCTGGTGGTCTCGCAAACCCCGGGCGCCGACGGCTCGACCGTCACCATGACCGTACAGGACATCCTCGATCAGCTCTGCCCCGGCCTGCTGGCTCTGGGCCTGACGCTGCTGATGGTGCGCCTGCTCAATAAGAAAGTGAACCCGGTATGGCTGATTTTCGCCCTCTTCGGTTTGGGGATTATCGGTAACGCGCTGGGCTTCCTGTCCTGATTTTTCCGCCCCGGCGATGCCGGGGCTACTTCAACAAGTTAGACCCAAAAGATTTCGCAGCCGTCATGCGAAAGATGAAGGGGATGAGGTGGTAAACATGCAAACAACAACAGCCCTGCGCCTGTACGGCAAACGCGACCTGCGCCTGGAAACCTTCGAACTCCCGGCGATGCAGGATGATGAAATCCTCGCCCGGGTGGTCACCGACAGCCTGTGCCTCTCCTCGTGGAAAGAGGCGAATCAGGGCGAGGACCACAAAAAGGTGCCTGACGATGTGGCGACCAACCCAATCATTATCGGCCATGAGTTCTGCGGGGAGATTATCGCCGTCGGCAAAAAGTGGCAGCACAAGTTTCATGCCGGCCAGCGCTATGTGATTCAGGCCAATCTGCAGCTGCCGGATCGCCCGGACTGCCCCGGTTATTCTTTTCCATGGATCGGCGGCGAAGCCACCCACGTGGTGATCCCCAACGAGGTGATGGAACAGGATTGTTTGCTTTCCTGGGAAGGCGATACCTGGTTTGAAGGCTCGCTGGTGGAGCCGCTTTCCTGCGTGATTGGCGCCTTCAACGCCAACTATCATCTGCAGGAAGGCAGCTATAACCATGTAATGGGCATTCGCCCGCAGGGCCGCGCCCTGATCCTCGGCGGCACCGGCCCGATGGGGCTACTGGCCATCGACTACGCGCTGCATGGCCCGATCAACCCGGCGCTGCTGGTGGTCACCGATACCAATAAGCCAAAGCTCAGCTATGCGCGCCAGCACTATCCCTCCGAGCCGCAAACGTTGATTCACTATCTGGATGGGCGCGACGCCAGCCGCGAAACGCTGATGGAGCTCTCCGGCGGCCACGGCTTTGACGATATCTTCGTCTTCGTCCCTAACGAACAGCTCATCACCCTGGCATCCTCGCTGCTGGCCCCGGACGGCTGCCTGAACTTTTTCGCCGGCCCGCAGGATAAGCAGTTCAGCGCACCGATCAATTTTTACGATGTGCATTACGCCTTCACCCACTACGTGGGCACCTCCGGCGGCAATACCGACGATATGCGCGCCGCCGTAGCGCTGATGCAGGAGAAAAAGGTGCAGACCGCGAAAGTGGTGACTCATATTCTGGGGCTGAACGCGGCGGGCGAGACCACCCTGGATTTACCGGCGGTAGGCGGCGGTAAGAAGCTGGTCTATACCGGAAAAAACATTCCGCTTACGCCTCTGGGAAACATTAGCGACCCGCAGCTGGCGGCGATTATGGAACGTCACCACGGTATCTGGTCAAAAGAGGCGGAAGAGTACCTGCTGGCCCACGCGGAGGATATTGCTCATGATTGATCGCGATACGCTGCTGTGCATGTCGCTGGCCGGTCGCCCGGGTAACTTCGGCACCCGCTTTCATAATTACCTGTATGAAAAGCTGGGGCTGAACTATATCTATAAAGCGTTTACGACCCAGGATATAGCCGCGGCGGTAAACGGCGTGCGCGCATTAGGCATTCGCGGCTGCGCGGTCTCTATGCCGTTTAAAGAGAGCTGCATAGCGTATCTTGACGCGCTTGACCCTTCGGCAAAGGCGATTGATTCGGTCAACACCATCGTCAACGACGACGGCAGGCTGACCGGGCTGAATACCGACTATATCGCGGTGAAAAGCCTGATTGACAGCTATCAGCTCGATTCCTCAGCCAAAGTGATGATCCAGGGCAGCGGCGGAATGGGCAAAGCGGTCATCGCCGCCTTCCGCGATGCCGGTTTCCGCGATGTGATTATCGCCGCCCGCCATCGCGAGCGCGGCCTGGCGCTGGCAAAGCAGTACGGTTTTCAGTGGCAGCCCAGGCCGGAGGGAATCGCGGCGGATATTCTGGTTAACGTCACGCCGCTCGGCATGGCGGGCGGCGCGGAAAGCGAAACTCTGGCCTTTAGCCCGACGATGGTGGAACGGGCCGACGTGATATTTGACGTGGTCGCTCTGCCGCCGGAAACCCCGCTCATCAAGCTGGCGCAGAGGCTGGACAAGCGCGTTATCAGCGGTGCGGAGGTGATTGCCCTGCAGGCGGTGGAGCAGTTTGCGCTCTACACCGGCGTGCGTCCGGACGCGGCGCTGGTCGCTGAAGCCGCGGCCTTTGCCAGAGGATAAAGGCAAAACGGAGAGCGCCAGGGAGGGCGCTCTAATAACCGTTGATCAGAAAGTCGATTGCATCGCGCAGCGCAGCCCTGTCCGCCGTCAAATCAGCAACGCGCTTGCCCAGTTCTTTCTGCGGCAAACCCGCCATCATATGCGTCATCACAATATAAGTTTGACCGGCAATCGTAATCACGGGACAAATTTTGGTCGGAGGCTGGGTATCAGGTAGTTGGTTTTGTTCTATCACAGGGGCAACCAGGATATGCTTCAGGACATTCGCGACCGGATGCTGCAGGTTGATTAAATAAGGGAAAACCTTTTTACCGCTTCCCGTATTCTCATAAGCGCAATATTGTTCCATCAGAACGGCCTTTGAAAATCACTAAACGAACCGTTTTCTTCTACCCATTGGTTAATCGTATCGATCGATTTCTTATTGTCTCGTAACCACTCTTCACGTTTGTGCTCACGAAATTTCTCAAGTAAAGCTTCCGTTAAAACCGCCGAAATGTTGATTTTAAGTTTACGCGCCTCTTCCAGGATTTCAGGCGAAAGCGAGACATTGACTGATTTTTTAACGTTCGACGTAGTGCGCATGATAGCCCCCATGGTAATGCGCATGACATGCCTCAGATTAGCGTAATAAACGAGCATTTTCTATTCTTTGCCTGTGAATCATCAACGTAAAACTAAGCGGTTCCCGCTAACCTGTCACGCCCGGTAGAGTCAGTCTGCGAGGCACTTTCCAGATTAATTCAGAGAGTCGCTGCGCCAATAATCACCGTTCCGCTTTGCTCAGCGCGTCCCAGCGTGAGCCACGTCAGCAAGCGGTAAGATATCCTGTGATAACATCTCTGCCCGAATAATCATCTGGTCAAATGGAGAAATAATGGAACTGCTGCTATTGAGTAACTCAACGCTGCCGGGCAAAGCCTGGCTGGAACATGCGCTGCCGACCATTGCCGGGCAGCTAAATGGCCGCCGTTCTGCGGTATTCATCCCTTTTGCCGGGGTGACGCAAACCTGGGATGATTACACCGCGAAAACCGCCGCCGTCTTCAGCCCAATGGGCGTTACGGTTACCGGTATTCACAGCGTCGCGGACCCGGTGTCGGCGATTGCGAATGCGGAGATAGTTATCGTCGGCGGCGGCAATACCTTTCAGCTGCTGAAAGAGTGCCGCGAACGCGGCCTGCTGGCGCCGATGGTGGATGTGGTGAAGCGCGGGGCACTGTATATCGGCTGGAGCGCGGGCGCTAACCTGGCCTGCCCGACGATTCGCACCACTAACGATATGCCGATTGTCGACCCTAACGGTTTTGCTGCGCTGGGGCTGTTCCCGCTGCAAATTAACCCGCATTTCACCAACGCGCTGCCGGAAGGCCACAAAGGGGAAACCCGCGAACAGCGGATCCGCGAGCTGCTGGTGGTTGCGCCAGAGCTGACGATTATCGGCCTGCCGGAAGGCAACTGGATACAGGTGACGCAGGGCCACGCTACCCTTGGCGGCCCGAATCCAACGCTGGTATTCAGAGCCGGAGAAGACGCGGTGACCCTCAACGCCGGTCATCGTTTCTAAACCCCGTGCGCACGTTTCCCGGAGGCGGCGCTGCGCGCCTGTCCGGGCTACCATCCCGCAGACGGTGGAGAACTCGTAGCCCGGGCAAGGCGCTCTGCGCCGCCCCCGGGAGCAAAGCGCAGAGTGGCATAATTACCCGGAGGCGATGCTGCGCATCTGTCCGGGCTACCATCCCGCAGACCGCGGTATACCTGTAGCCCGGCTAAGCGCAGCGCGAGCCGGGGATGTCAGGCGGCACATCAGCGCTTAATAATCATCGCGCTCATCGTCCTCATCCGGCTGCTCCATCACGCTATAGGCCACCGAGCAGAACAGTGAATTCAGACGCTTCATATCGCCCAGCAGCGCCAGGTGCAGCGTACTGGTCTCAATACTCTGCACGTTTTGCTGATGCAGGCGGTCAACGTGGGCATGCGAGTAACGACGATTCATGATACGA
Organism: Klebsiella sp. CN_Kp113; assembly: GCF_040064585.1. Lineage (NCBI taxonomy): Bacteria > Pseudomonadati > Pseudomonadota > Gammaproteobacteria > Enterobacterales > Enterobacteriaceae > Klebsiella > Klebsiella sp. CN_Kp113. The sequence continues at coordinate 114,654 of NZ_JBEAID010000032.1, forward strand.
AAACGATGCTTGCTGCGGCGCAGGCGGCGGGCGCTCGGCACGTCGCCGGAGAAGAAGACCGACATCGCCAGCTGCAGATTGCTGAGCAGCTGCTCGTAGAGGGCATCCAGCTCTTTTAATCCCTCCATGGAGAACGCGCGCCGCGCGGCCAGCGATTTATCGGCGATCTCGCTGCCCATTCTTTCGACGATATCCGAAGCCTGCTCGAGGTTAAGCGCCATTTCGATAATTTCCGCCCAGCGGCGGGACTCCTCATCCGCCAGCTCCTCTTTCGGCATCCGCGCCAGATAGAGCTTAATGGCGGTGTAAAGTACGTTGATATCGTCCGCCATCCGCCGCAGCTCTTTCTCCTCACGCGGCTCGCCGTGCATCACTTTATGCAGGCTTTCCAGCATCTGCTCCATGGCATCGCCAATACGCAGGGTTTCGCGGGCGGCATTGGCCAGCGCCAGGGCGGGCGTATCCAGCGCCGAAGTATCAAGATGCTTCGGCTTCAGCCGCGCGTCCAGCTCGGGCTCATCGCGAATCAGACGCTTACAGAGGTTAGCCATGGGGCCGGCAAACGGCACCATGGCGATACAGCGGATCAGGTTGTAGAAGACGTGGAAATAGATAACCAGTTCGGATTTTTGCAGCGGAAGCTCATCCATGACGTTTGCCAACAGATGCACAAACGGCAGGATAATCAGGCTACCCACCAGCTTAAACAGCAGGCTGCCGAGCGCCACGCGGCGCGCAGCGGCATTGGCGCCGCTGTTGTTTAGCATGGCCAGCAGCCCGGATCCGAGGTTGGCGCCGATCACCAGGCACAGCGCCACCGGAAACGAAATCACGCCGGTGGCGGTTAACGTTGCGGTCAGCAGCACCGCTGCCAGGCTTGAATAGCTGATGATGGCAAACACCGCGCCGATCAGCGCATCCAGCATAATATCGCCGGTCAACGAGGCGAAAATCACCTGTACGCCGTTAGCCTGGGTGATGGGATGCACCGCCTGCACGATCAGCTCCAGCGCCAGCAGAATCAAGCCCAGACCGATCCCCACGCGCCCGAGCTGGCCCGCGCGCGTTTGCTTGCGCCCAAGGAAGAAAATCACGCCGATAAAAATCAGCAGCGGCGAAAGCCAGGACAGATCGAAGGTCAGCACCCTCGCCATCAGCGCGGTACCGACGTCAGCGCCCAGCACCATCACCAGCGCAGGGGCCAGCGCCACCAGATCCTGGGCGACAAAAGAGGTGACCAGCATGGTGGTGGCGTTGCTGCTCTGCACCAGCGCGGTAACGCCGATCCCCGCGCAGAAGGCGAGCGGTTTTTTCTCCACGCTGCTGCTGAGTACGCTTCGCAGACGAGCGCCGTAGACGCGCATCACGCCGGTACGGACGATATGGGTGCCCCACACCAGTAGGGCGACGGCGGACAACAGGTGTAGCAGAGTTAACACGGAATCAGCTTCTCCTTATATTTATTCGTTCCCGAAACTCATAAACCGTTACAGGCCGGATAGCGCTTCGCTTATCCGACGGCAACGATCGCAAGCTTCCTTCAGTATAAGGGTTTACGCACAATAAAGAGACAGGGCGCTCATTGAGCGCCCTGTTAGTTGTAAGGAAAGATAACGGTTTGGTGGATCAGTCGGCATCGTAACCGAGGTTCGGCGCCAGCCAGCGCTCCACTTCCGCTACGCTCATCCCCTTACGCAACGCATAGTCTTCCACCTGGTCCCGCTGAATTTGCGCTACCGCGAAGTATTTGCTGTCCGGATGGCTGAAGTACCAGCCGGAAACCGATGCGCCGGGCCACATGGCAAAAGATTCCGTCAGCTTCATGCCGGTGCGTTTTTCCACCTCCAGCAGTTCCCAGATCGTCGCCTTTTCGGTGTGCTCCGGGCAGGCCGGATAGCCCGGCGCCGGGCGAATTCCCTGGTAGTTCTCGCGGATCAGCTCCTCGTTGCTGAGGTTTTCGTTCGCCGCATAGCCCCAGTAAACCTTACGCACCCGCTCATGCAGATACTCGGCAAAGGCTTCCGCCAGGCGGTCGGCAATCGCCTTCACCATAATCTTGTTGTAGTCATCGTGCTGCGCTTCGTAGGCGTCGGCCAGCGCGTCTTCCTCAAGGCCGCCGGTCACCGCAAAGGCGCCGATATAGTCCGCCTTCCCCGACAGCTTCGGCGCGACAAAATCCGCCAGGCAGTAGTTGGCAAAGCCGACTTTCTCCGTCTGCTGGCGCAGATGATGCCCCACCGTCAGCACGTGAGTCCGGGTTTCATCGCGATAGATTTCAACATCGTCGCCGACGCGGTTAGCCGGGAACAGCCCCACCACGCCGCGCGGATTCAGGGCCTTCCCGGCGCTGAGCTTATCCAGCAGTTCGTTGGCGTCTTTAAACAGGCGCTGCGCCTCTTCGCCGACCACTTCATCTTCCAAAATGCGCGGATACTTACCGGCCAGCGACCAGGTCATAAAGAACGGCGTCCAGTCGATATAGTTACGCAGGGTTTCGATACTGGCCTCAACCTCATGCACGCCCAGACGATGGGCCACCGGCGGGGTGTAGCTTGCCCAGTCAAAGGCCAGGTCGTTATCGCGCGCGGCCTCCAGCGTGACCGGTGGGGTGCGCGGCTTTTTACGCCCGTGCTGAATACGTACCGTTTCGTACTCTTTGCGGGTACGGGCGACAAAATCATCGCGCTGGCTATCGGACAGCAGCGCGGCGACCACGCCAACGGTGCGCGAGGCGTTCTGCACGTAGACCGTCGGCCCGCTGTAGTTCTGCTCGATTTTCACCGCCGTGTGCGCTTTCGAGGTGGTTGCGCCGCCAATCAGCAGCGGAATAGTAAAGCCCTGACGCTCCATCTCCTTCGCCACGTTGACCATCTCATCCAGCGACGGCGTAATCAGCCCGGAGAGGCCAATCAGGTCGGCGTTAACCTCGCGGGCGGTTTTCAGGATTTTATCCGCAGGCACCATCACGCCAAGGTCGACGATTTCGTAGTTGTTACACTGCAGCACCACGCCGACAATATTCTTGCCGATGTCGTGAACGTCACCCTTCACGGTGGCGATGACCATCTTGCCGTTGCTGGAACCTTTCTCTTTGCTGGCCTCAATATAGGGTTCGAGGTAGGCCACCGCCTGCTTCATGACGCGGGCGGATTTCACCACCTGCGGCAGGAACATTTTCCCTTCACCGAACAGGTCGCCGACCACGTTCATGCCGTCCATCAGCGGCCCTTCGATAACCTCAATCGGACGCGCGGCCTGCTGGCGGGCTTCTTCGGTATCGAGCTCGATAAATTCGGTAATGCCTTTAACCAGCGAGTATTCGAGGCGTTTTTTGACGTCCCAGCTGCGCCATTCCGCCTGCTGAGCGTTGGCGGTATCGTCGGTTTTGCTGCCGCGATACTTTTCCGCCAGATCGAGCAGGCGTTCAGTGCCGTCATCGCGGCGGTTCAGAATCACATCTTCAACCGCATCGCGCAGCTCGGCGGGAAGGTCGTCGTAAATCGCCAGCTGGCCGGCGTTAACGATGCCCATGTCCATGCCGTTGCGGATGGCGTAGTAGAGGAATATCGCGTGAATCGCCTCGCGCACCGGGTCATTCCCGCGGAAGGAGAACGATACGTTAGAGACGCCACCGGAGATCAGCGCGTGCGGCAGTTCGCGTTTGATATCTTCGCAGGCGCCGATAAAGTCCTGGGCATAGTTGTTGTGCTCTTCAATCCCGGTCGCCACGGCGAAAATATTCGGGTCAAAGATGATGTCTTCCGGCGGGAAGCCCACCTCTTCGGTGAGAATTTTGTACGCCCGGCGGCAAATTTCAATTTTCCGCTCGCGGGTATCGGCCTGGCCCACTTCATCAAAGGCCATCACCACGACGGCGGCTCCGTAGCGGCGCACCTTTTTCGCATGCTGGATAAACGGCTCAACGCCCTCTTTCATCGAGATGGAGTTAACGATGCCTTTACCCTGAATACACTTCAGCCCCTTTTCGATAACCTCCCATTTGGAGGAGTCGATCATAATCGGCACGCGGGCGATATCCGGCTCACCGGCGATCAGGTTGAGGAAACGCGTCATCGCCGCTTCGGCGTCGAGCATCCCCTCATCCATATTGATATCGATAATCTGCGCGCCGCTTTCCACCTGCTGGCGCGCCACATCCAGCGCTTCGTTATATTTTTCTTCTTTAATCAGGCGCTTGAATTTCGCCGAGCCGGTAACGTTGGTGCGTTCGCCGACGTTCACAAACAGGCTGTCATCGCCGATATTCAGCGGCTCAAGGCCGGAAAGACGACAGGCGACGGGGATTTCCGGCAGCTGGCGCGGCGGCAGGCCGGCCACCGCGCGGCTCATGGCAGCGATATGTTCCGGCGTGGTACCGCAGCAGCCGCCGACAATATTCAGGAATCCGGCTTCAGCCCATTCGCGAATTTGCGCCGCCATCGTGTCGGCGTCCAGGTCGTATTCGCCAAAAGCGTTCGGCAGACCGGCGTTCGGGTGGGCGGTAACGTAGCATTCGGCGATACGCGACAGCTCCTGCACGTACTGGCGCAGCTCATCCGGCCCCAGGGCGCAGTTGAGGCCAAACGTCAGCGCATCGGCGTGGCGCAGCGAGTTATAAAAGGCTTCGGTGGTCTGGCCGGACAGCGTGCGCCCGGAGGCGTCGGTGATAGTGCCGGAGATCATAATCGGCAGATCGACTCCCAGCGCTTCAAACTCCTCTTTAACCGCAAAGATCGCCGCTTTGGCGTTGAGGGTATCGAACACCGTCTCAATCAAAATCAGATCCGCCCCGCCTTCCACCAGCGCTTTGGTGGATTCACGGTAGGCTTCCACCAGCCCGTCAAAGGTGATGTTGCGGAAGGCCGGGTCGTTGACGTCGGGAGAAATGGACGCCGTGCGGTTAGTCGGGCCGAGGACCCCTGCGACGTAGCGCGGTTTTTCCGGCGTGCGTGCGGTCCAGGCATCGGCGCTGGCGCGGGCCAGTTTCGCCGCCACAAAGTTGATTTCCGCCGACAGGGATTCCATCTGGTAATCCGCCATCGCGATGGTCGTCGAGTTAAAGGTGTTGGTTTCAATGATATCCGCCCCGGCCGCAAAATAGGCATCGTGGATAGCGGTTATCACATCCGGCTTGCTGAGAACCAGCAGGTCGTTGTTGCCCTTCAGGTCGCACGGCCAGTCGGCAAAGCGCTCGCCGCGAAAGTCCTGCTCACTCAGACGGTAGCTCTGGATCATGGTGCCCATGCCCCCATCCAGAACCAAAATACGTGCTTTTAACTGCTGATGCAGTTGCTCAACTTTGCTGCTCACACTCGCTCCCGACAACGCTCAACCAGACCGAAAAAACTCAACAGACCATACTGGCACAAACCGAAGGGGTGGAAAAGAGAACAGCGGGCAAGATGAGACATGTTCAGCTTCACTCATCCGATCAGTCGGGTAGTGATTGCATTATCGCCAAATAAAACGAAAATCATTTCCACGATACAGAAAAAAGGAGTCCGCGATGGCGACCCCCGCTCCCGCAAAACGCGGCAGAAAACCTGCCTCCCCCGCCGCCGCTCCGGCCGGCGGGCAAGTTCAGTCCCTGACCCGCGGACTGAAGCTGCTCGAATGGATTGCTGAATCCCACGGCAGCGTGGCGCTGACCGAACTGGCCCAGCAGGCCGGCCTGCCTAACTCCACGACTCACCGCCTGCTGACGACCATGCAGCAGCTGGGTTTTGTTCGTCAGGTCGGTGAGCTGGGCCACTGGTCGGTGGGCGCCCATGCTTTCGTCGTCGGCAGCAGCTTCCTGCAAAGCCGTAATCTGTTGGCGATCGTCCATCCGATTTTGCGTCAGCTGATGGAAGATTCCGGTGAAACGGTTAACCTCGCGGTGCTTGACCAGAGCGATCATCAGGCGATTATTATCGATCAGGTGCAGTGTACGCAGCTGATGCGTATGTCGGCACCGATTGGCGGTAAGCTGCCGATGCACGCTTCCGGCGCCGGAAAGGCGTTTCTGTCGCAGCTAAGCGAAGAGCAGGTTACCGGCCTGCTGCACCGTCAAGGTCTGCACGCTTATACCCATGCCACCCTGGTATCGCCGGTACATCTGAAAGAGGACCTGGCCCAGACGCGTAAGCGCGGCTACTCGTTTGATGACGAAGAACACGCGCTGGGCCTGCGCTGCGTAGCGTCGTGCATTTATGATGAACATCGTGAGCCGTTCGCCGCCATCTCCATTTCCGGGCCCATTTCCCGCATTACCGATGACCGCGTGACCGAGTTCGGCGCGATGGTGATTAAGGCGGCGAAAGAAGTGACGCTGGCCTACGGCGGAGTGCGCTAAATGAGCGATCTGAAATCCTACTGGCAGGATAAATACCCTTCTGCTTTCTGCTGGTCTTTCGGCGATTCACCGGCGCTGGCCGACGAGCTGGCTGCCCTGGTTATCGCCGGGAAGAAGCGCGGCACCTGCGGTTCGCTTGCCAGCTATCAGCAGGAGCAGCCGCCCGTGACGCCGGGGGCGTATCACATTGTGCTGGACGGCAAAGGGAAAGCCGTCTGCGTGATACGCACCCTGTCCCTCAGGCTCATTCGTTTTAACGAAATGAGCCCTGAGCTCGCCGCGCTGGAGGGCGAAGGTGATTTGAGCCTCGCTTACTGGCAATCGGCGCATCAGGCATTCTTTGAACGCGAAGGTACCTGGGCGCCGGATATGGAGCTGGTGTACGAAGAATTTGCCGTTATCGAAGCAGCCTGAAGCAGGCTATCGGCTATCCCGCCTGCTTCAGGTCGCCGTAGCGCACGCTAAAACGCTGACGGCGGCGATAGGCGTAGACGTCTTCCACGTGGCCGTTGCGGATACGCGTTTGCAGCTCCCGCCAGTAGTCGGCGCGCAGCAGGTCGGCGTGCATCTCTTCAAATAGCGGTCCGATGCGCGGGTCAGCGCACAGCCAGTGGCGAAACTCTTCCGGAAAAACATCGCCAGGCGAGACGCTATACCAGGGCTCGCTGGCAAGCTCATCCTCCGGGTAGCGCGCCGGCGGGATCTCGCGGAAATTCACCTCCGTCATATAGCAAATTTCATCGTAATCGTAGAACACCACCCGGCCGTGACGCGTGACGCCAAAGTTTTTAAATAGCATATCGCCGGGGAAAATGTTGGCGGCGGCCAGCTGACGAATGGCGTTGCCGTACTCCTCTACCGCATCGCGCAGCGCCGGACCGTCCACCTGCTCCAGCCAGATATTCAGCGGCACCATCCGCCGCTCGATATAAAGATGGCTGATCGCAATCCGATCGCCGAGATCGCTAATTTTCGCTCCGGCTTCGGTTTGTAACAGGGCCATAAGTTCGGGCGCAATTTGCCGTTTCTCCAGGACGAAGTTCTCAAACTCCTGGGTATCGGCCATCCTTCCCACGCGGTCGTGCTCTTTGACCAGCTGATAGCAGGCGCGCACGTGGGCGGCGGTCATCTCTTTCTGCGGCGCAAAGCGGTCCTTAATGACTTTAAATACCCGGTCAAATCCCGGCAAAGTAAACACCAGCATCACCATGCCGCGAATCCCCGGCGCTTCAATAAATTGCTCATCGCTGCGGGAAATATAGTGCAGGTATTCCCGATAGCTCTCGGTTTTCGCATGCTTCTGGCAGCCAATCGCCATGTACAGTTCAGCGGTGGTTTTCCCCGGGAGAATCTCGCGCAGCCACTCGACCAGCGCGCCGGGTAGCGGCGCGTAAACCATAAAATAGGAGCGGGCGAAGCCAAAAACGATGCTGGCTTCGGCATGCGTCGTCAGACAGGCGTCGACAAACAATTCGCCTTCATCGGTGCGATGGATTGGCAGAAGAAAAGGCAGCGTCGCCATCGGCGTAACCAGTTTGCCTACCAGCCAGGCCGCCTTATTGCGGTAAAACAGTTCATTCGCCACCTGCAGGTGCGACCGGGAAAGCAGCTCGCTGCCGAGCGCCTCCTGCAGGCAAGCGGTGATATAACCGATATCGCGCGCGCTGTTTTGCCACGGCAGACGGAGAGGAAGATCGGATAACACTTTGCGTAATAGCGTGTCCCAGCCGCGCTCGGGGAAGAAATCTTTGGCCAGCGGGCGCGGGATGGCGCGTAAGCGCCGCTCTGGCTGAGAGCTGAAAATAAAAAGCCGCTCGGGAGTCAGCGAGCGGTGGTCAAACAACCGGCAATAAACGGAATTGAAAAAGCTCTCCGCAATTTCGAAACGAGGGTAATCCGGCAGCAGGTGGGTATAGTGTTCTTTTACCTGCAGCAAAAAATCGGTATCGGTATTTTTACCATCGGTAATGCAGCGCAGCTGCTCGACGACCAGGCCGACATGGTGATCGTAGAGATGAATACGCTGCTTCATCGCCTGCTGGACGGCATGCCAGTCAGCCTGTTCAAAGCGCTGCTGGGCGCCGGAAGTCACTTCAAGAAAACGACCGTACTGGGCGTCAAAACCCTGCAAAATAGTTTGAGCAATCAATAATTCCAGGCCACGCGTCATCTCTTCCCCCTCACCCATCCCTCTCCCCCGGAGAGAGGGAGAGGGGGAAATTATCAGAACTGATCTTCTTCTGTAGAGCCGGTTAACGCCGTGACTGATGAGGCTCCGCCCTGGATAATGGTGGTGACCTTATCGAAGTAGCCGGTGCCGACCTCCTGCTGATGAGAGACAAAGGTGTAGCCATCTTTAGCCGCCGCGAACTCCGGCTGCTGGACCTTCTCAACGTAGTGCTTCATCCCCTCGCCCTGGGCGTAGGCGTGGGCCAGGTCGAACATGTTGAACCACATGCTGTGAATACCGGCCAGGGTGATGAACTGATACTTGTAGCCCATATCCGACAGCTGCTGCTGGAAGCTGGCAATGGTTTTATCATCCAGCTTTTTCTGCCAGTTAAACGACGGCGAGCAGTTGTAGGCCAGCAGTTTGCCCGGATATTTCGCGTGGATCGCGTCGGCAAAGCGCTTCGCCAGCTCAAGGTCCGGGGTAGAGGTTTCACACCACACCAGGTCGGCATAGGGCGCGTAGGCCAGCCCGCGGCTGATGGCCTGTTCGATACCGGCATGGGTACGGAAGAAACCTTCGCTGGTACGGTCGCCGGTAATGAACTGGCGATCGTAAGGATCGCAGTCTGAGGTAATTAAATCCGCCGCATCGGCGTCAGTGCGAGCGATCACCAGCGTCGGCACGCCCATGACGTCCGCCGCCAGACGCGCGGCGACCAGTTTCTGAATCGCCTCTTGCGTGGGGACCAGCACTTTGCCGCCCATATGGCCGCATTTTTTCACCGATGCCAGCTGGTCTTCGAAGTGTACGGCCGCTGCACCGGCCTCAATCATCGATTTCATCAGCTCAAACGCATTAAGCACGCCGCCAAACCCCGCTTCCGCGTCGGCGACGATCGGCAGGAAATAATCGGTATAACGCGGATCGTTCGGCTCAATGCCCGCAGACCACTGGATCTGATCCGCGCGGCGGAAGCTGTTGTTGATCCGATCGACCACGGCCGGTACCGAGTTCGCCGGATAGAGCGATTGATCCGGATACATGCTGGAGGCCAGGTTGGCGTCCGCTGCGACCTGCCAGCCGGAAAGATAAATCGCTTCAATGCCCGCTTTCGCCTGCTGCAGCGCCTGACCGCCGGTCAGCGCGCCCAGGCTGTTGACGTAGCCTTTTTTCGCTTCCCCGTGCAGCAGTCGCCACATCTTTGCCGCGCCCAGCTGCGCCAGAGTACATTCTGGGTTGACCGAGCCGCGCAGCTTCACCACATCTTCGGCGCTGTATGGGCGAGTAATGCCTTCCCAGCGCGGATTCGTCCACTCTTTGTTTAATTCTTCGATTTGTTGGGTACGGGTTTTCATGTGCAGATGCTCCATATTGTTGTGTGGTGAATTAGGCCAGAAGGCGGTAGCCCGGCAGGGTTAAGAAATCGATCAGCTCGTCGGAGGTGGTGATCTGTTCCATCAGGCGAGCGGCTTCATCAAAACGCCCGCTGCTGTAGCGGTGCTCGCCCAGTTCGTCCTGAATCACCCGCATCTCTTCGGCCAGCCACTGGCGGAACAGCGCTTTGGTTACCGGTGTGCCGTTACTGAGGGTTTTCTCATGGTGGATCCATTGCCAGATAGAGGTACGGGAGATTTCCGCCGTCGCCGCATCTTCCATCAGGCCATAAATCGGTACGCAGCCGTTGCCGGAAATCCACGCCTCGATGTACTGCACCGCCACGCGAATGTTGGCGCGCATGCCCTCTTCGGTTCGTTCGCCCTCGCAGGGAGCCAGCAGCTGTTCAGCGGTAATCGGCGCATCGTCTTCGCGGGTAACGGACAGCTGATTTTTGTTCTCGCCCAGTACGCCGTTAAAGACGGCCATCGCGGTGTCAGCCAGCCCGGGATGCGCGATCCAGGTACCGTCATGGCCGTTATTCGCCTCCAGCGATTTGTCCGCTTTTACCTTGTTCAGCACCTGGTTGTTTCGCTCGGCATCTTTGCTCGGAATAAAGGCCGCCATGCCGCCCATCGCAAACGCGCCGCGCCTGTGGCAGGTCTTAATCAACAATCGCGAATAGGCGCTGAGGAAAGGCTTGTCCATCGTCACCACCTGGCGGTCCGGCAGAACGCGATCCGGATGATTCTTCAGCGTTTTGATATAGCTGAAGATGTAGTCCCAGCGCCCGCAGTTCAGACCCACAATATGGTCGCGCAGGGCGTGCAGAATTTCGTCCATCTGGAATACGGCGGGCAGCGTTTCGATCAGCAGCGTGGCTTTGATGGTGCCGCGCGGCAGCTCAAAACGGTCTTCCGTAAAGCTAAATACTTCACTCCACCACGCGGCTTCCTGCCAGGCCTGAGTCTTCGGCAGATAGAAATAGGGGCCGCTGCCTTTTTCCAGTAACGCTTTGTAGTTGTGGAAGAAATAGAGGGCGAAGTCGAACAGACTGCCGGGAATCGCTTCCCTGCGCCACGTCACGTGTTTTTCCGGCAGATGCAGACCGCGCACGCGGCAGATCAGCAGCGCCGGGTTCGGCTTGAGCTGATAAATCTTGCCGGCTTCATTGGTGTAGCTGATGGTGCCGTTAACCGCATCGCGCAGGTTAATTTGCCCATCAATGACTTTGCTCCATTCGGGCGCCAGTGAGTCTTCGAAATCCGCCATAAAGACTTTTACATTCGCATTGAGCGCATTGATGACCATCTTGCGCTCTACCGGACCGGTAATTTCTACCCGCCGATCCTGCAAATCGTCCGGAATGCCGCGGATCGTCCAATCACCGTTACGAATGGAAGCTGTTTCCGAAATAAAATCTGGAAGCTTGCCGTTATCAATTGCCTGCTGCTGCTGGATACGCGCGGCCAGGAGTTTATTGCGCTCAGGCGTAAAGCGGCGCACCAGCTCGGTCAGAAATTCTACGGCCTCAGGCGTTAAGATTTGCTTCTCCTGGTCGCCATATGGCTGGCTAAAAGCCAGTTCGTCAGTGATTGTCGCCTGCTGCGTCATGTGCTGCTCCTCTTGGTTGATCCAGTTGGCGCGAACGTAAGATCGTTGTGTAGTTTTCGTTCAGCACAATTAAGACTACGCATTTATTTTTCAAAATCAAAAACAATTTCCATTTTTAATTTAATTATCGTTTAACCTATTGATAACAATATAAATAAAGTTTAATTACAATATGAGCTGCGTTTCGGAAATAAAAAAGGCACCCGAAGGTGCCAGAGGCAAAATGCTGAAACGCTTTAGGATCGCGTTGTGTAGATGATTAATCCAGAGTCGGATTCATATGGCGTAGATCGTATGGCGTGATCTGGTAGACGTAATAATTCAGCCAGTTGATAAACAGCAAATTGCCATGGCTTCGCCAGGTGGCGCGCGGTTTGTTCTGCGGATCGTTCTGCGGGAAATAATTATGTGGAACCTGCGGATCGAGACCCGCTTCCACATCGCGGAAGAACTCGCTGGCCAAGGTGTTCGCGTCATATTCCGGGTGACCGGTCACGAAGGCGATGCGCTTATCTTTGCTGGCAAACAGGTAGGCGTCCCCTTCTTCCGTCTCCGCCAGGATCTCGAGGTCGGTGTAGTCGCGTATCAGCGCCGCCGGGAAATCGGCATAGCGCGAGTGCGGGGCCAGAAAGCTATCGTCAAAGCCGCGGGTTAACAAGGCATGAGGTTGCAGGATATGGTGTTCGTAGACCCCGGAAATCTTCTCAGAGCGGGTCTGTTTAGGGATACCGTAGAGGATATTGAGGGCTGCCTGTACCGCCCAACAGACAAACAGCGTTGAGGTAACATGATCTTTAGCCCATTCCAGCACCTGTTTTATCTGCGGCCAGTAGGCAACGTCATTAAATTCAACCAAACCTAAAGGTGCACCGGTAACAATCAGGCCATCAAAGTTCTGATCGCAAATATCTTCAAAGTTGCAGTAGAAGTTGTTCAGGTGTTCCGCCGGAGTATTACGTGATTCGCGGGCATCGATGCGCAACAGCTGGATATCAAGCTGCAGAGGAGAGTTGGAAAGCAGTCGCAAAAACTGATTCTCAGTCTCGATTTTCTTCGGCATCAGATTAAGGATGAGCACCTTCAGCGGGCGGATTTCCTGAGTCGTCGCGCGAGTTGTCGTCATCACAAAGACGTTTTCATTACGCAAGAAATTGACGGCCGGTAGCTCGTCCTGCACCCGAATTGGCATAACTTTATTACCTCATAGCATACGTATAAACGTTTAGACATCCAGACAGCTGAAGATACCCAGGAATAAGGTGAATGTCGAGCCTGCAAGTGCAGGGTGAGAAAATTTCACGGAGACATTTGAGTTAGAATATAAGAACAAATAAAAGGAGCAAATATGGTTATTAGTATCCGCCGTTCACGGCATGATGAAGGGAAAAAACTGATTGCGATCTGGCGTCGGTCGGTCGATGCAACGCACGATTTTTTATCAAAAGAGTATAGAGCGGAACTGGAAGATCTGGTGAGCGCGTTTTTACCCGAAGCGCCGCTGTGGGTCGCGGTGACGGAGAAAGACGAGCCGGTCGCCTTTATGCTGCTTACGGGGGAACATATGGATGCGCTATTCGTTGACCCTACGGTCCGCGGCTGCGGCGTCGGTAAGCTGTTGATTGAACACGCGCTGACGTTAGCGCCCAAACTGACGACCAACGTTAATGAGCAGAATGAACAAGCGGTCGGATTTTATAAGAAGATGGGCTTTAAGGTGACAGGCCGTTCTGAGACGGACGATCTTGGAAAACCCTATCCGTTATTGAATTTGGTACATGAGTAATGAAGTAAGACCGGATAAGGGTAACCGCTGTCCGGTCGGTTCAGTCGACAAAAACGCAAAAAGCCCATCCGTCAGGATGGGCTCTTCACTTGTTTGATGC
>NZ_JBEAID010000033.1:0-122347 GCF_040064585.1 Klebsiella sp. CN_Kp113
AGTCAGTGACCGGGGCGGGCAAACGAAGCCAACAAAGAGGCAGCTTGAAGGATGAAGTGTATTTAAGCTTTACGCTCTGGCGCACCGTGCACCATGGTATAAGCGTAATCCACGCCCATCCCGTAGGCGCCGCTGTGCTCGCGCACCAGGTCCATCACCGCGTCATACGTCTCTTTACGCGACCAGTCGCGCTGGTACTCCAGCAGCACCTGCTGCCAGGTTACCGGCACCGCGCCGGCCTGCACCATACGGTCAATGGAGCGTTCGTGGGCATCAACCGAGGTGCCGCCGGAGGTATCGGTCACTACGTAAACTTCATAGCCCGCATCCAGCGCCATCAGCGCCGGGAAAGTCAGGCAGACTTCCGTCCACAGTGCGGAAATAATCAGTTTCTTGCGTCCGGTCGCCTTTACCGCTTCAACAAAAGCCGCGTCTTCCCAGGAATTCATTGAGGTACGTTCAATAGGTTTCACATCAGGATGTACGGCCAGCAGTTCCGGCCAGATATAGCCGCTGAAGCTTTTGGTTTCTACTGAGGTATAAATCACCGGAACATTAAAAATTTTGCCCGCTTTGGCTAAGGCCACCGTATTATTTTTCAGGGTCTGACGGTCAATATTGGCCACGCCAAAAGACATTTGCGGCTGGTGGTCAATAAAAATAAGCGCTGAGTTTGAGGGATCGATCAGTTCACGAATAGACATAACATATCCTGTTAATCAATGAGTTAAAAAGATACTACCGTTTCCGTTGTGCTGTCTGGATCCTGACTGATAAAGCATGGTGAGTATAGTCAGTAATTTCTAACGAGTTATTAAAGATTTTTTTCTGATTTATTTCCAAAGCGAAAGTTATGACTATTCGATTAACCATTACAAGATGGGCGAAATTATGTTTATCAAATTTTTACGGTTAACCGTTCTAAATTATTCACTGGAATTGAACAGGGCGCTCCGGTAAAACGGGGGCACTCTTTTTTACCGGAAGCTGACGCATGCGCCTGAACCTTGATGTCCTGTTGATTCTCGACGCGCTGGACAAACATGGCTCTTTTGCCACCGCCGCAGAATCGCTATTTAAAACCCCTGCCGCGCTGAGCTACATGATTCAAAAGCTGGAAAACGATCTGAATATCACTCTATTGGATCGCTCCGGGCACCGGGCAAAATTTACCGATACGGGCAGAATGATGCTGGAGAAAGGCCGATTGCTGCTGAATGCCGCCAAAGATCTGGAAAAGCAGGCGGTGCAGCTCAGCGCCGGTTGGGAACGGGATCTGGCAATCGCCCTGGATGACTCTTTCCCGTTTAGCGCGCTGCTGCCGCTGATCGACGCGTTCTACGCCCAGCATCCGCAAACCCGCCTTAACTTTACCCACCATACTCTTGCGGGCTCGTGGGAAGAGCTCACCCACAACGGCGCGGATATTATTCTCGGGGCGATCAATGAACCGCCGACCTCCGCCGAATGGTCGTGGAAAATGCTCGGCGCCATGGACAATATTTTCGTCATCGCGCCAGGGCATCCGCTGGCGGAAACAACCCAACCGCTGACCAATAAGCAGCTCAGCCTGCATCGCGCGGTGGTTATCAGCGACAGCGCCCGCTACTGCCATCCGCTCAACAGCAACCTGCTCGACGAGCAGCCGCAAATCCGCGTCGATGATTTCGCCAGTAAAGTCGAACTCTTGCGCGCCGGGCTGGGCTGCGGCTTTTTACCGCGCCACATTGCCCGGCCGTGGCTGGAAAAAGGCGAGCTGGTCGAAAAGGCCGTCATCTCCTGCCGCGAGAAAGATATCACCTATATGGCCTGGCGCAGCGGCAACGACGGGCTGGCCCAGCGCTGGTGGCGCGAGGCCATTTTGCAAAGTGAAAGCCTGAGCCAGCTCTACGACTAGCGGCTAAACCAGACGCTGGCGGAGATCGCCGGTAGCGTCAGCACGCCGTCGTGTAGCGCCCCGGCGCCCTCTTTCAGCTGCCAGCCGTTGACGTCGAGCAGCGGCGAATCCTCCACCACCACCTCGCAGGCTTCGCCGCGGTTGATCGCCACCAGCACGCGCTGCTGCTTATAGACGCGCACGAACACCACCACGTTATCTTCGGCATAAATCACCTGACAGCCGCCGTAGCGCAGCGCCTGATTGGCCTTACGCAGCTTGCTCATCCGCTTGTACAGTTCAAGCAGAGCGCCATCCTGCAAAGCCGGATCCCACGGGAACGGCTTACGGCAGAACGGATCGTTATTGCCATCCACGCCCACTTCATCGCCGTAGTAAATGCACGGCACGCCCGGCCAGCTAAATAGCCACACCACCGCCAGCGGCAGGCGGGCAACATCTTTGCCGAGCAGAGACTTAAAGCGCGCGGTATCGTGGCTATCCAGCTGGTTAAACATCCGCAGCTGCTGCTGGTGCGACAGTCCGGCACGATAGTTATCCATCCACGCCATACAGGTCTGCGCATCGATTTTCTGAGGATCGTAGGAGATATCGGTGTTCGCGAGAAAGCCCCACAGCGGAAAGGTAAAGCCGCGGTAGTTCATCGCCGAGTCTTCAACGTCGGCCTGTAGCCACTGGCGCGCGTCGCCGAAATGCTCACCGAACACGAAAGCGTCCGGCCGCTCCAGCTTCGCCGCCTGGGTAATGCCGGCGATATGGCGCAGGTTATTGCGCGCCCCGCCCTCTTCGCCCAGCATATGCACCACATCCAGGCGCCAGCCGTCCATGCTCCATGGCGCTTTCAGCCAGTGGCGCACGATACTATCTTCCCCGCCATAGATTTCATCGATCAGCGTCGACGACCGGTAGTCCAGCTTAGGCAAGCTGGCGTATCCCAACCAGTCGTGGGCAACGCCCTCGGGGGAAAAATTATACCAGTCACGCCACGGCGAATCGGCGTTATGGCAGGCGCCGCCGCTACCGCGCTGGTGGCGGTCGAACCAGGCATGCGAATCGCCGCTATGGTTGAACACGCCATCGAGGATCAGACGCATTCCCTCTTTTTGCGTATGGTGGCGCAGGCGCAGCAGCGCCGCATCGCCGCCAAACTGCGGATCAACGCGACGATAATCCTCGGTATCATATTTATGCACGCTGGGGGCGACAAATACCGGATTCAGGTACAGCGCCGTTACGCCAAGCTGCTTCAGGTACGGCAGCCGCTCGCTGATACCATCGAGATCGCCGCCGTAAAAGGTGGAGCCGCCCGCCTCGGCGGTTAGCGGTTCATCCCACGCTTTGCGTACGATGTCGTGACCGGCGGCGTGATGGTAATAAATCGCATCCTGTCCCGCTTCGCGAGACTCGCTGCGGGCAAAACGGTCAGGGAAGATTTGATAAAATACCTGATCGGCTACCCACTGCGGTCCGCTGTCCGGCAGATCGACCGCAAACTGCTCCAGCCTCGCTGGCGGAAAGCGGTTGAACCCCTGCGGCGTGAACCACAGCTGGCGGTCGGCCCACAGCAGCTTGAAGCTGTAGCGGCGACGCGGCTGCCCGTTAACGAGGCTGATTTCCCCGCGCCACGCCACCACGCCCGGATGCGGCTCCTGCCGCAGGCGGTGCATCGGCAGCGACAGCTCTTCGTTATCCTCTTCCGCGCGCAGCGTGACCCGCGGCGGCAGATCGTCGCCGCTTAACCATAGCGTAATAATCAGTCGTTCCTGCTGTTCCTTAATAAACGGAGCAACCGGGAGGTGCCATGCCTTCAACATCATTATTCCTCTCTTTGCAGAATGGGCACACCTTGCCACAGCGTACTGGCGTATGACTCATCATCGGCAGAATTATTGGGGGAGGATGGCGGGGGTGGAGGGATAGCTTGCCGGATAGCCCGTGCGTATCCGGCAAGAAGAGAACGAAAATGACTAGGCTTTCGCCAGTTTTCGCTCGCGGCGGGTTTTAAACTGCCAGCCAATCAGCAGCAGGAGAATCCACGCAAAGCCAACGTACAGCGAGATGCGGGTATCAGGATGGTAGCCGATCAGACCGATAATAAAGACCAGGAACAGCAGGCCAATCACCGTGGTCGCGACACCGCCAGGCACCCTGAACTTAAGCGCCTTCGCCTCTTCCGGCGGCAGACGGCGGCGGAAGGCGATCTGCGACAGCAGGATCATAATCCACACCCAGACGGTGGCGAAAGTGGCCAGCGAGGCGATCACCAGGAAAACGTTCTCCGGCATAATATAGTTAAGATAGACCGCGAACAGCAGCGCGATGGTCATCACCATCACCGTCACCCACGGCACCCCGCGACGGGAGGTTTTCGCGAACATTTTCGGCGCGCTGCCCTGCTCCGCCATGCCGTGCAGCATACGCCCCACGCCAAAGACGTCGGAGTTAATGGCCGACAGCGAAGCGGTCAGCACCACAAAGTTCAGGATGCTGGCGGCAAAAGTGATGCCGAGATGCTGGAAGGTTAAGACGAACGGGCTGCCGTTGGTCCCGACCTGGTTCCACGGATAGATAGACATAATCACAAACAGCGTCCCGACGTAAAACACCAGGATACGCATCGGCACCGAGTTAATGGCGCGCGGAATGGATTTCTCCGGATCTTTCGCTTCGCCGGCGGTGATACCGATGATTTCGATCCCACCGTAGGCGAACATTACCATCTGCAGCGACATCACCATCCCCAGCCAGCCGTTGCTGAAGAAGCCGCCGTTGCTCCAGAGGTTGTGGATACCCGTCGGCTGCCCGCCGTTGCCAATCCCCCAGATAATGATGCCGAAACCGGCGAGGATCATGATGATAATCGTGGCGACTTTGAAGAAGGAGAACCAGAACTCCAGCTCGCCGAAGACCTTCACGCTCATCAGGTTGACGGCGCAGATAATCAGCACCACGCTGAGTACCCAAATCCAGTGCGGTACCGCCGGGAACCAGACGCCCATATAGATACCGAAGGCCGTGACGTCGGCGATGGCGACAATCAGAATTTCGAAACAGTAGGTCCAGCCGGTGATATAGCCCGCCAGCGGGCCAAGATAATCCTGCGCGTAGCGCGAGAATGAACTGGCGGCCGGGTTATGCACCGACATCTCGCCCAGCGCGCGCATGATAATGTAGGCCGCGACGCCGCCGATAATATAAGCCAACAGAACGCTCGGACCCGCCATTTTAATCGCGTCAGCCGAACCATAGAAAAGGCCGGTACCGATTGCCGACCCCAGCGCCATAAAGCGAATATGCCGGGTACTTAGCCCGCGCTTAAGCTTGTTACTACTTTCCATCGTGTTCCATGCCGTTTTTCTCCTCTGGCCTTCGCGAGGGCAAAGAACAAAGGAGGGTGACCAAAAAAACAAAAAACCACGGGACCTGAAGTCCCGTGGTTAAACACCTGTGTAAAGCGTCGGTTAGTGCGCGCTGGATGTCACCTGACGTCCCGCTGCGCGATCCCAGATAACCGCCAGCACCACCATAACGGCGGTTGGCATCAGCCAGGCCAGGCCCTGCTCCGCCAGCGGCAGACGCGCGGTCCAGGACGGCATCATCTCTGCAAACGCCGACGCTTTAATGCCGTCAATGATACCAAACATCAGGCTGATAAACATTGCCGGGGCGATAACGCGGGACGAATTATGCCACCAACCGCGGGTAAAGCTTAATACAACCAGTGCGATACACGGCGGATAGATAGCCGTCAGCACCGGAATCGAAATCTGAATCAGGTGGCTCAGGCCGAGGTTGGAGACCGCCATCGAAAACAGGCCGAGGATAAACACCAGCGTACGGTAGGAGAACGGCAGGTACTGGGCAAAGAACTCCGCGCAGGCGCAGGTCAAGCCCACCGCCGTCACCAGACAGGCGATAAAGATCAGCGCCGCCAGCAGGAAGCTTCCCGCGCCGCCGAAGGTGTGCTGGACGTAAGCATGCAGAATCGCCGCGCCGTTAGCGGACTGCTCCACCAGCGTGCCGCTATCGGAACCTAAACGGAACAGCGCCAGGTACAGCAGCGTCAGGCCCACGCCGGCCATCAGGCCAGCCCAGACGGTGTAGCGGGTCAGCAGGCGGGCTTCGGTGACGCCGCGAGAACGCGCGGCGTTAACAATCACGATACCAAAGACCATTGCCCCGAGGGTGTCCATGGTCAGATAGCCGTTGACGAAGCCGTTAGAGAACGGCGCGGTGCGGTAGGCTTCCATCGCGTGGCTCAGCGGACCGGCAGGCCAGACGATTGCCGCCACGGCGAGAATAATCAGGGCGATAATTTTCAGCGGCGCGAGGAAATTCCCCACGGTGTCCAGCAGCTTGCCCGGGTAGAGCGAAACGAGGATCACCAGCGCAAAATAGATAATGCTGTAAATCAGCAGCGGCAGCGGGCCGTCGCCGGTCAGCGGCGCAATCCCCACCTCAAAAGAGACGGTCGCGGTACGCGGGGTCGCGAACAGCGGCCCTACGGCCAGATAGCAGACGACCGCCAGCAGGATACCGGCGACTTTACCAATCGGCGTGCTCAGGCTCTCTACGCCGCCGCCGACTTTTGCCAGCGCCACGACCGTTAGCACCGGCAGACCCACGGCGGTAATCAGAAAGCCAATGGCCGCGCTCCAGACGTGTTCGCCGGCCTGTAAGCCAACCATTGGGGGGAAGATAATATTGCCTGCGCCGACAAACAGCGCGAAGGTCATAAAGCCCAACGCTATGATGTCGCGAGATTTTAACTGATGGGTCATAAATTCATTACAGCCTGTGGATGTGGTGTTGTAAAAACGGATAAATACCGCGCCTTTCCCCTGGGGATGATACAGCGGCCATTGTCAGTAAACTCAGCGGGATATGCTCCCAAAGCGGCGTGGAAAAGAATTGTTTTTTGAATTACCACGCAAAAACAGTCTGTCTGCGACCGTAGGGGGGCAATTTAAACGCTTATAACGTTTTAAAGCAAGGAGGGATCGCAAAAGCAGATGATTATGCTAACTCTATTTTGATGCGTAGAATTATTTACCTGATGGATAGAAAACATCTGGCTTATCATGCGAACAAAAAAGCAGCGAGCGTTCGTTAATTACGCAGCTGTGATTGCGCTGCAAAGGAAAATGACCAGCCGAAGCTGGTCATTGGCAAGTTATTCTGACACCCGGCCGCTCGGGCTCAATTTTTGGCAATTAAACGTTCCGGTAACAGGAAGCTAAAGCGGGTGCCTTTCCCCAGCGTACTCTCAATTTCGAGGCGGCTATCGTGATGGCTGACGGCGTGTTTGACGATCGCCAGCCCCAGACCGCTGCCGCCGGTCTGTCTTGAACGCGCTTTATCCACCCGGTAGAAACGCTCGGTCAGACGCGGAATATGTTCCGGCGCGATGCCCGGCCCGTTATCTTCGACGCTGAACAACGCTCCGTGCGGCGCGCGCTGCCAGCTTACGGTAATGTCCGTTCCCGGCGGCGTATGGTTGACCGCGTTATAGACCAGGTTGGAAATGGCGCTGCGCAGCTGTTCTTCATTACCCAGTACTTTCAGCGATTCATCGACCGAAAAATGCAGCACCTGCCTCTGCTGGCTTAGCGTTTGCGCCTCGCGCTCGACCACCCGCAGCATCATCGGCACATCGATTTTATCGTTCATCGCCAGTACCGGCGCGGCTTCGATTCGCGACAGCGTCAGCAGTTGCTTAACCAGGCCTTCCATGCGCTGGGTTTGTTCACGCATGGTGTGCAATGCTTTTTCGCGCGTTCCCCCTTCCAGCACCTGCTCCTGCATCATCTCCAGATACCCCTGCAGCACCGTCAACGGCGTACGCAGTTCGTGGCTGACGTTGGCGAAAAAGTTTCGCCGCGCCCCTTCCAGCTGGTGCATCTGCGTGACATCGCGCGCCACCATCAGCAGCTGTTTATCGCTATAGGGCATCACGCGAATTTCAAGATGACGGCCGTTATTCAGCACCAGATTGAGCGGTTTGGAAAAATCGCGGTATTTCAGATAATTGGCAAATTCAGGGTAGCGCAAGAGGTTAAGGATGTTCTGCCCGTTATCGTCAGGCCAGCGCAGATTCAGGATCTGCTGGGCCAGACCGTTGCACCAGAACATCACCCCTTCTTCGGTGGTCAGCACCACCGCATCCGGCAGAGACTCCGCCCCGCTGCGAAAGCGCTTAATCAGGCTTCCCAGCTCACGGCGGCGCTTTTTATTACGCATCTGCATCTGGTGCAGTCCGTAAAGCAGCGGCTCCCAGCTGCCGCTGCCCGGCGGCGGCGTCATGCTGCGATCAACCCACAGCCACCACGACAGGCGCATCAGATTCCAGAAATGCCAGACAAGAAGACCGGTCACTGCCGCCAATAAAAACCACGGCAGGTAACCTAAAAACGCCCCGAGGATCAGGGCCGGGATACAACACAAGAAAAGCTCAAGCGCCAGCCTTTTCCATGACAGCCGTTCCAGCACGGTTCACACTCCTGTCAGCATTCAGAAACGGGCGGAGAAACGATATCCCGTACCGCGAACCGTTTGTACCATCCGGTCATGGCCGCTATGTTCCAGCGCTTTGCGCAGACGGCGAATATGCACGTCTACCGTTCTGTCTTCGACATAAACGTTGGTTCCCCAGACGTGATTCAGCAGCTGTTCGCGGCTATAGACTCGCTCCGGGTGCGTCATGAAGAAGTGGAGTAATTTAAACTCCGTAGGCCCCATATCCAGCGGATTTTCGCCGGTCATGACGCGATGCGAAGAGGGGTCGAGGCTCAGCCCCTGCATTTCAATCACCTCCTCCACCGCCATCGGCGAAATGCGCCGCATCACGGCTTTAATTCGCGCCACCAGCTCTTTCGGGGAAAACGGCTTAGTGATGTAGTCATCGGCGCCGGTCTCCAGGCCGCGGACGCGATCTTCCTCTTCGCCGCGGGCGGTCAGCATCACCACCGGAATATCACGGGTCATCGCTTCACGCTTGAGCTGTTTAATAAACTGCAGACCCGACCCGCCCGGCAGCATCCAGTCAAGGAGGATCAAATCAGGCCAGGGTTCATTGAGCTGATCGACCGCGCTGTCAAAATCTTCCGCCTCGACGGGCTGAAAGCCGTTTTGCTCCAGAACAAAGCAAACCATTTCGCGGATTGGAGCTTCATCTTCAACGACCAGAATTCTTCTCGCCATTATTTACCCTGTATTTTTTAGCCATCAGTATAGAAGTGCGCGGCCATTATGCGTCAGATTTATGACAGATTTATGAAAAAAATGACCGCCAGATGAACGCGGATTTCGAATTGTGACACGGACTTAACTCACCCAAAAGCAGCGTTATCCCCTCAATAATTCAGGTTTCACTCCCCACAAGTACAGGTAACCAGGTGGCTGGACGTAGCCAACGCATAAGCAACTTGAAGGATGACGGGTATATAATGCCGCTTACGCTTTTTCTCCAGGGAACAACTATGCGCATCCTTCACACCTCTGACTGGCACCTTGGGCAAAATTTTTACAGCAAAAGTCGCGCCGCCGAACATCAGGCGTTTCTCGACTGGCTGCTGGCCAGCGCGCAGGAACATGATGTCGATGCCATTATTGTTGCGGGCGATATTTTTGATACCGGCTCACCGCCGAGCTACGCGCGCGAGCTGTATAACCGCTTTGTCGTTCAGCTGCAGCAGACCCGCTGCCGGCTGGTGGTGCTGGCGGGAAACCACGATTCGGTTGCCACCCTCAACGAGTCGCGAGACATTCTCGCCTTCCTGAATACGACGGTGGTGGCCAATGCCGGCCACGCCCCTTTTATCCTGCCGCTGCGCGACGGTACGCCGGGGGCGATTTTTTGTCCGGTACCGTTCCTGCGCCCGCGTGAGCTGGTGACCAGCCAGGCCGGGCACTCTGGCGGCGAAAAGCAGCAGCTGCTGCTCAGCGCCATCAGCGACTACTACCAGCAGCAGTACCAGCTGGCCTGCGAACTGCGCGGCGACCGGGCGCTGCCGATTATCGCCAGCGGCCATTTAACCACCGTCGGCGCCAGCAAAAGCGACGCGGTTCGCGAAATCTATATCGGTACGCTGGACGCCTTCCCGGCGAGCCGTTTTCCGCCCGCCGACTATATCGCGCTCGGCCACATTCACCGGGCGCAGGTGGTCGGCGGCTGCGAACATATCCGCTACAGCGGTTCGCCCATCCCGCTGAGCTTTGACGAAACCGGGAAAAATAAGAGCGTCAATCTGGTCACTTTCGCTAACGGCTGCCTGACGGACGTCACGCCGCTTATCGTCCCCGTCACCCAGCCGCTGGCGGTCCTGAAGGGCGATTTCGCCAGCATTAGCGCACAGCTAAACCAATGGCAGAATAACGACCAGCAGCCCTCAGCGTGGCTGGATATCGAAGTCACCAGCGACGAATATATGCATGATATCCAACGTAAAATCCAGGCGCAGACCGAAACGCTGCCGGTAGAAGTGCTGCTGGTGCGCCGCAGCCGCGCCCAGCGCGATCGCATTCTGGCCGGCGCTCAGCGCGAGACCCTCAGCGAACTGCAGGTGGAGGACGTCTTCGCCCGCCGTCTGGCGCTGGAAACGCTGGAAGCAACGCAGCAGCAGCGCCTGGAACAGCTCTTTAATGAAACGCTGCATAGTCTGAACGGTGAGGATCGCCTGTGAAAATACTCAGCTTACGCCTGAAAAACCTCAACTCACTCAAAGGCGAATGGAAAATTGATTTCACCGCTGAGCCCTTCGCCAGCAACGGACTGTTCGCGATTACCGGGCCAACCGGCGCCGGAAAAACCACCCTGCTGGATGCAATCTGTCTGGCGCTGTATCACGAAACCCCGCGCCTGAGCAGCGTGTCGCAATCGCAGAACGATCTGATGACCCGCGACACCGCCGAATGCCTGGCGGAAGTGGAGTTTGAGGTAAAAGGCATCGCCTACCGCGCCTTCTGGAGCCAGAACCGGGCGCGAAACCAGCCGGACGGCAACCTGCAGGTTCCGCGCGTCGAGCTGGCGCGCTGCGAGGACGGCAAGATCCTCGCCGATAAGGTCAAAGATAAGCTGGAACTGACCGCCTCGCTCACCGGCCTGGACTATGGCCGCTTCACCCGCTCGATGCTGCTGTCGCAGGGGCAGTTCGCCGCCTTCCTGAATGCGAAACCGAAAGAGCGCGCCGAGCTGCTGGAGGAGCTGACCGGCACCGAGATTTACGGCCAGATTTCGGCACAGGTCTTTGAAAAGCATAAGCAGGCCCGCGTCGAGCTGGAGAAAATTCAGGCCCAGGCCTCCGGCGTGCTGCTGCTGAGCGACGAACAGCAGCAGGCGCTCCAACAAAGTTTGCAAGCGCTTACTGATGAAGAAAAACAGCAGGTTAGCGAACAAACCCGCCTGCAAAATGCCCGTCAGTGGCTGGTACGCGGCGCAGAGCTGACGGCAGAAGATCGGCAGGCTCAAACCGCGCTACGCGAAGCGCAGGCTGCGCTGGAGCAGGCGCAACCGCAGCTTACCGTATTGCTGAATGCCCAGCCCGCGGAGCAGCTACGCCCGCAGTGGACGCGTCAACAGGAGCAAATCACCGCGCTGGCGCAAACCCGCAATCTGAGAGAAGAAGTAAATACTCGCTTACATGAACGACTGCGGCTGCGGGCGGGGATTCGCCTCGCCGCCCGGCAGCAATCTGAACGCCTGCAGAACCACCAGCAAACGCTCGCCGCATGGCTAAAAGAGCACGACCGCTACCAGCGATGGGGCAATGCGCTGGCGGGCTGGCGGGCCGCTTTCCAGCAGCAGGCCCGCGATACGCAGCAGCAAGCCGCTCTGCAGCAGCGTCTGGCGGAAACCAGCCGCCGGCTGGGCGAACTGCCGCCCGACGGGCTGGCGCTGGATGCTGAGCAGGTCAGCGCCAGCCTCGCGCAGCACGCCGCGGCGCGCGCTCTGCGCCAGCAGCTCGCGGCCCTGCATGGCCAGCTGCAGCCGCTGAGCCAGCGTTTATCCCAGCTTCATGCCGCCGGGCAGGCCAGTAAGCAGGAGCAGGAGCGGCTGGAAACCACCCTGGCCCAGCGCCGTCAGGCCTATAAAGAGAAAAATCAGCAGTTTAGCGATGTCAAAGCCCTGTGCGAAATGGAAGCGCGCATTGCCGGCCTGGAGGCCGAGCGAGCCCGCCTGCAGCCCGGTTCCCCCTGTCCGCTCTGCGGTTCCGCGCAGCATCCGGCCGTCGCCGAGTATCAGGCGCTGGTTCCCGGCGTAAATCAGGCGCGGCGCGATGCGCTTGAGCGCGAAGTCAAACAGCTGGCGGAGGCCGGCGCCCTGGTGCGCGGCGAGCTGGACGCCCTGCTTAAGCAGCAGCAAAAAGAGGCCACCGAGAAAGCATCGCTTCTGCAGCAGGAGCAAGCGCTTACCTCACGCTGGCAGGCGACGATCGCCGGATTAAATATCGACCTGACGCCAAAGGATGACATTCCCGGCTGGCTAAACGCGCAGCAGGAGCATGAACAGCGGCTGTATCAGCATCAGCAGCGTCTGGCCTGGCAGGCCCAGCAGCAGGAGTGCCAGCAGCAGCTCCAGCAGCTCCAGCAGGAACAAGCGCAGCGCAGCGCCGCGCTGGCGGCTGAACTGGCCGCATTTGCGCTGAATTTACCGGCAGCAGAGCAGGCCGCAGGCTGGCTGGCGCAGCGGGAAGACGAGACCCGCGGCTGGCAGGCCAAACAGAACGAACTGATCGCCCTGCAGGAACAGCTTCAGCAGTTGACCCCGCTGCTGGAGTCCTTGCCGGAAACGGACTTAGCGGCGGAACCCGCGCCGCTGGACGGCTGGCGCCAGGTGCACGACGACTGCCTCGCGCTTCAGAGCCAGTGGCAAACCCTGGGGCAGCAGGAGAGCCAGCAGCAGGCTCAGTTGAAAGAGAGCGAAGCGCAGTTCAGCGCGGCGCTGGCCGCCAGCCCGTTCGCTGACCAGCAGGCGTTTCTCGCCGCGCTGCTCGATGAGGAGACGCGCCGGCGCCTTGAACGCCTGAAGCAGACGCTGGAAAGTACGCTACAGCAGAATCAGGCGCTGGCGATGCGGGCCCGCGAGGCGCTGGATAGCCACCGCCAGCAGCCGCCGGCGGAAACGGATATCAGCCAGCCTCTTGAGCGGGTACAGGAACAGCTTCAGCAGCTGACGACGCTGCTGCGGGAAAACAGCGCCCGTCAGGGAGAGATTCGCCAGCAGCTGAAGCAGAATGCAGAAAACCAGCAGCGTCAGCAGTCGTTACGCCAGCAGATGGAACGCGCTGCGCAGGAAGTGGAAGACTGGGGATGGCTGAACGCGCTTATCGGCTCCAGAGAGGGCGATAAATTCCGTAAGTTTGCGCAAGGCCTGACGCTGGATAACCTGGTGTGGCTGGCCAACCATCAGCTCAACCGCCTGCACGGCCGCTATCTGCTGCAACGCAAAGCCAGCGACGCCCTGGAGCTGGAAGTGGTCGATACCTGGCAGGCGGACGCGGTGCGCGACACCCGGACGCTGTCCGGCGGCGAGAGCTTCCTCGTGAGCCTCGCGCTGGCGCTGGCGCTCTCCGATCTGGTGAGCCATAAAACGCGGATAGACTCGCTGTTTCTCGATGAGGGCTTCGGCACTCTGGACAGCGAAACCCTGGATACCGCGCTGGATGCGCTGGACGCGCTCAACGCCAGCGGCAAGATTATCGGCGTCATCAGCCACGTTGAGGCGATGAAAGAGCGCATTCCTGTGCAAATTAAAGTTAAAAAAATCAACGGGCTGGGCTATAGCCGTCTCGATAAAGCTTTCGCCGTCGAATAAATTTCCCCCTCCGCACCTGTCTTCAAGCCTCTCCCCCACGGGAGAGGTCGCGCCGTTGCCCGGGCTCAGCATTCACGATAAATCTTGATATTGCACGAATTTGCATGATAAGTTTAAACTCATTGCTTTAACGATGAGCCTCAGGCGAAATCATGCATAAAATTCGTGATTATTATTTTAACCACATCATTTCGTGCAAAAACGTGCATTCATAACTTTTTCTGAGGGCGTGCTGCTGCCTCCGGCAGCATCGTCCCATCCCCTCTGGCCCATTAAGAAGGTCTTAACCATGAAAAGCTTACTTATTTTGATTGCCGGCCCGGTACGCAGCGGCACCCACAATCGCGCGGAACTTATCGACGCTAACCTGAACAATATGGCCCAGGTTGCGCTACGCGTTTACCAGAAAGGGCATATCCCCGTGGTCGGCGAATGGCTGGCTCTGCCCATCGCCAAAGCTGCGGGTTCAACGGAAATTGGCGATGCGATTAGCGAGGAATATCTCTATCCGGTCGCTCACCGTGTCATTAGCCGCTGCGACGCTATATTGCGCATGCCGGGCGAATCCCGGGGAGCGGATCTGGATATTGAGGAGGGCAAAAAAAGGGGGCTGCCGATTTACTACAGCCTGGAGGAGATCCCGGACCGGTAATCCGCGGGGTACCCGCTGCGCCGTTCAGGCCGCGCAGCGGTTGATGATTACAGCGGCCACAGCCAGGCCGCGCCGCGCACGCCGCTGGAGTCCCCGTGCGCCGCCCGGCGAATCGGCGTCTCGCATTCACCGCCGAATACCCATGGTTTTAGCAGATTCGGCACCGTCTGGTAGAGACGGTCAACGTTGCTCATTCCGCCGCCAAGCACAATAACGTCCGGATCGAGGATGTTAACCACGTGAGCCAACGACTTCGCCAGCCGCAGCTCATAGCGGCTCAGCGCCAGCTCCGCCACCGGATCCCGCTCGCCCACGCGCTGCATAATCTCGCTGCCTTTTAGCGAATGACCGCTTAACCGCCGATAATCGGTCGCAAAGCCGGTACCGGAGATAAAGGTTTCAATACAGCCCTGCTTGCCGCAGTAGCACGGTACTTCAGCGCGATAGCGAAGTTCATCTTCATCCATCCACGGCAGCGGGTTGTGCCCCCACTCGCCCGCCGTACCGTTGCCGCCAATATGGGCGCGTCCGTTAAGGGCCACGCCTGAACCGCAGCCGGTGCCGATAATCACCGCAAATACCGTTTGCGCCCCGGCCGCCGCGCCGTCTACCGCTTCCGACACCGCGAGGCAGTTGGCATCGTTGGCCAGACGCACTTCCCGTTGCAGACGCTGGCTAAGGTCTTTATCAAACGGCTGACCGTTGAGCCAGGTTGAGTTAGCGTTTTTGACCACGCCGGTATAGGGCGAAATCGACCCGGGGATGCCGATGCCGACCGTGCCGCTCTGCCCGGTAGCCTGCTCGGCCATCTCGACCAGCGAGGCTATCGTCTCTATCGTCTGGCGATAATCACCCCCTGGCGTAGGCAGGCGATGACGAAATAGCTGCGCTCCCTGGTCGCTCAGCGCGATGACTTCCGTTTTGGTTCCGCCTAAATCAATGCCAATGCGCACTGTGAATTCCTCTCCCGATTAACAATGCAAGCATAGCGACAATTCGCTATCATGCCCGCTGGATTTAACGACTAAGCCGTGGAAATTATCATGCTGTGGTTCAAAAATTTAATGGTTTATCGTCTCAGCCGCGACATTTCCCTGCGCGCCGAGGAGATGGAAAAACAGCTGGCCGAGCTGACCTTTACCCCTTGCGGCAGCCAGGATATGGCCAAAACCGGTTGGGTACCGCCGATGGGATCGCACAGCGATGCGCTGACGCATACGGCAAATGGCCAGATCGTTATCTGCGCGCGTAAAGAAGAGAAGATCCTGCCGTCTCCGGTGATCAAACAGGCGCTGGAAGCAAAGATCTTCAAGCTGGAAGCCGAGCAGGGCCGTAAGCTGAAAAAAACCGAAAAAGATTCTCTGAAAGATGAAGTGCTGCATTCCCTGCTGCCGCGCGCCTTCAGCCGCTTCAGCCAGACCATGATGTGGATCGATACCGTCAACGGACTGATCATGGTGGACTGCGCCAGCGCCAAAAAAGCGGAAGATACGCTGGCGCTGCTGCGTAAAACCCTAGGCTCGCTGCCGGTTGTTCCGCTGGCGCTGGAAACCCCGATCGAACTGACGCTGACCGAGTGGGTGCGTTCCGGTACCGTGGCTCAGGGCTTCCAGCTGCTGGATGAAGCCGAGCTGAAAGCGATGCTGGAAGACGGCGGCGTGATCCGCGCGAAAAAACAGGATCTGGTGAGCGACGAGATCGCCGTGCACATTGAAGCCGGTAAGGTCGTCACCAAGCTGGCGCTCGACTGGCAGCAGCGCATTCAGTTCTTAATGTGCGATGATGGTTCGATTAAACGCCTGAAGTTCTGCGACGAACTGCGCGATCGGAATGAAGATATCGATCGGGAAGATTTCGCCCAGCGTTTTGACGCGGACTTTATTCTGATGACCGGCGAGCTGGCCGCGCTGATTCAGAATCTGGTGGAAGGGTTAGGCGGCGAAGCGCAGCGCTAATCTCGTGAATTCCTTCCTGCCAGCGCAGGAAGGAAACGAACATTACAGGTAGCGGCACAGATAAGAGGTCGGCTCAGCCACCTGCAGATTAAACTCGCTATTCCCCGGAACGTTGAATACTTCCCCGGCGGCATAGACTTTCCACTCGGTCTCTCCCGGCAAAAGTACGTTCAGCGCGCCGCTGACTACGGTCATCTCTTCCGGCTGCGCGGTACCAAAGGTATATTCCCCTTCCGCCATCACGCCCACGCTCGCACGACCGGTGCTGCTGCTGGTGAAGCCGATTGATTTTACTTTTCCGTCAAAGTATTCATTGCTTTGAAGCATAAACTCGCCCTTATGATCTTGTGTTGAAGGCACAATATAGGGGGCGCTCCTTGCCCCTGTCACGTAAAATTAACGCGTTACATCAGGTTAAACTAATAGTTCTGCCGCCAGCCGTGAAACCAGCACATTTGACAACAGAACCGGAATATCCAGCGCCTTTTGTAATATGTCGCGATGCTGCTGGTGGTAGCAAAGGCAATCCAGCATTAATACGTCTGCGCCCTGTTCAATCAACTCCCTGCCCGCGGCGATTAACTCCTCTTTACCGCCGCTCACCGGATTGGAAATGGCGTAAAACGGAGTATTTTCTAATACCTGCCATTTATTCCGCTGCAGCGGCAAAATCTCTTCAACCGGAACAATCACCCCCACCTGATGGCCGTCGACAATCGACGCGACCAGCGGCGGAATAATTCTTTGCGGCTCAAGCAGGATCGCATTATTCGCCGTAAATCCGCTAAAGGGATGAGTGCTCATGAGTAAAATAAGGTCGTAATTTTGTTTATCGAGCATCGCAATGACGCTACGTAAATCACGCTCAACCTTCTGCCGTGAGACCTGCGCAATTTGATTATCGTTAAGCAAGGTCAATAGCATCTCATCGCCGGGCTCTATGCTGTAGTCCCGCATAACGTCTTCGCGCGTCATTTTGCCGAGCAGGCTAATGTGGGCGATCTCGTCTTCCCTGATATGTTCAGTTAAAAGCGGCAGCATCTCCGCCACGGGTACGACCCCAATGGTCAAGATTGCCATCGATGCACTACTCATATCGTTTACCTTTTCACAACCGCTGTTTCAAAACAGGCTTTTATTTACAACTTCTGCCCCCTGGTGACCCAAAGCAACCGTCGAGAAGCGTAGCAGGTTACGGCTGATATGGAATGTAAAGATTCCAGAAGCGTCAAAAACGCTCCTGAAAATCCGTACCTTAGGTAATCATTAGTACCGTTAATAGATTAAAAATGTGATACATGTCCGGTAGCGATCTTTTCAGAACGAATCCCGGACATTTAAGAGGAATTAAGACTTATCAGGATCTTCGTAACGCCGTTTGGCGTCCAGCGCTTCCTGTTCTGTAGGATGTTCGCTGATGAGTGAGTTTGGCGTCGGGTGATCGGCGCGCAGTTCATACCAGGTGACCGTTTGGCCCTGCGGGCCCTTTTCAACGGCGACAACACGCGCTTCCCTTGGATATGGAGGTCTGGTCGGCATAGCGTTTCCTTTTTTTACCTTAAGAGCTTTAAAGTATAGGCGCTGCCGATCCGTTTACCCCAGGCAAAGTCTTAACTGGTATAGGTCTCGCCGCAGACGGTGGTCATAATCTGTTCTACGACCTCATCCGGCGTGGCGGTCGCATTAATAATATGATGCGCGGCCGCGCGATACAGCGCTTCCCTCTGCGCCAGCACCTCACCCACTTCATCGCGGATGGGCTTTCCGGTCAGCGTCGGGCGCTGTTCCGCCTTCGGATAGGCTTCAAGGCGGTCAATCAGCGCGGAAACCGAGGCTTCGAGATAGATAACGATGCCATTTTCCCGCATAAACTGTCGGTTGTATTCGCTGAGGATAATGCCGCCGCCGGTGGCGATGATCGTCGCGGGTTGAGCGACGCGTTCTAAAGCCTGCGTTTCCAGCGCACGAAAGCGTTCCCAGCCTTCCTGCTGGACGATAGCCGCTACCGTGCGCTGCTCATGCTCCTGCAGCTCATGGTCCGTGTCGGCGAACTTAAAGCTGCGAGCTTTCGCCAGCGCGTGTCCGATGGTCGTTTTACCGCAGCCGCGAGGCCCGACAAGAAATATTAGCTGTGTCATTACCGAAGACCCCTTGGTTCCGCATTTTGCGGATAAATGAAAGCGAAAAGAGAAACAATGGTACCGCAAACTTACCCGACGCAAATCGTAAAATAAACGTTACACACCATCTGCAAACCCTTTTACCTTAGTATTAGAAAGGACATTTAATGTAAACTTATCATTGCATTTGGTGTTATGCCAGCTTTACTTTTGTACAGAAGTTATTTTTTGTTCGCAGTCTGGCGTAAACAGTAACACATTTCTGCACAGCTTTACGCTGCCGCATATTTACAAGATGCGTGCTTCGGAGCGAATCTGAAGCTAATCAATCAGTATGACAGAGGTATGTAGTATGCAATCTGAAGAGCAACGCCTTATCGATGGACTGTTTTCCCGATTAAAAGAGGCCGAGAGCCACAGCGCATCACGGGATACCAGCGCTGAGGAGCGGATTGCCGGGCACATTAAAGAGCAGCCGTTCGCCCCTTACTATATGGCGCAAACGATTCTGATTCAGGAAGCGGCGATCAAACAGCTCAACGACCGCATTCAGGCGCTGGAGAGCCAGGTGACCCAGCTTCAGGCCGCGAAGCCGAGCAGCGGCGGGTTTCTCTCAGGCCTGTTTGGCGGCGGTCAGTCGCGCGGTTCCGACCCGATTCCTGGCGCCGAGCAGTATGGCCGACCGCAGGCCGGCGCCCAGCCTCAGTATGCTCCGCAGGCGCAGCAGCAGAACTACGCCCCTCAGGCGTCGCGCAGCGGCGGCGGTTTTATGGCCGGCGCGCTGCAAACGGCGGCAGGCGTCGCGGGCGGCGTGGTGCTGGGAAACATGTTGACCAATATGTTTAGCGGCTCGCATCCGCAGGAGATCGTCAATATCATCGAAGAGAAACCGCAGCCGGATCTCAGCCAGGCGCAGGACAATAGCGTCGCTGACGATACCTTCCGCCAGGATGACGGGCAGTTCCTCGCCGACAACAACGATTATGACGCCGACTTTGACGCCGGTTTCGGCAATGATGATTTCGGCAGCGACGACGACAGCTGGGTTTAACCCTGCTGGCGCTTAACGTCTAACAGCCATTTCTCCAGCGCGGCGGCAAACTGCTGCCGATCGCGCTGGGATAAGCTATCCGGGCCGCCGGTCTGCACGCCGCTGGCCCGCATCGTTTCCATAAAGTCGCGCATCGTCAGGCGTTCGCGAATGGTCGCCTCGCTGTAGCGTTCACCGCGTGGATTCAGCGCCGCCCCGCCTTTCTCCAGCACTTCCGCCGCCAGCGGGATATCGGCGGTAATCACCAGATCTCCCGGCTCGCATAAACGTACGATTTCGTTATCCGCCACGTCAAACCCCTGCGCCACGCGCAGCGTGCGGATAAAGCGCGACGGCGGGACGCGCAGAGGCTGGTTAGCAACCAGCGTCAGCGAGATTTGCGCGCGCTCGGCGGCGCGGAACAAAATATCTTTAATGACGTTCGGACACGCGTCCGCATCAACCCAAATAGCCATTGCGGCTCCTGTCGATGAAAAAGAGATGCCGTATTGTCGCCTGCTTTTGCCTTCCGCGAAAGCAACAAGATGTTAAGCTATATCGCTAACGATAAAACAAACAAAGGGGATTGGTGATGGAGAAGAAAATCGGCTTTATCGGCTGCGGCAACATGGGCAAGGCCATCCTGGGCGGCCTGATCGCCAGCGGGCAGGTGCAGCCGGGTCAAATCTGGGTCTATACCCCGTCGCCGGAAAAAGTGGCGGCCCTGCACGACCAATACGGCATTAATGCGGCGCAAAGCGCGCAGGAAGTGGCTCAGGTGGCGGATATCGTTTTTGGCGCCGTAAAGCCGGGCGTGATGGTAAAAGTGCTCAGCGACGTCGCCTCCAGCCTGAATAAAGACTCTCTGGTGGTTTCTATCGCCGCGGGCGTGACGCTCGACCAGCTGGCGCGCGCCTTAGGCCATGACCGCAAAATAGTCCGCGCGATGCCCAACACGCCTTCGCTGGTCAACGCGGGGATGACGTCGGTCACGCCGAATGCGCTGGTCAGCGCCGAAGAAACCGCGGAGATCCTGACCATATTCCGCTGCTTTGGTCAGGCGGAAATCATTGCTGAGCCGATGATTCATCCGGTGGTCGGCGTCAGCGGCTCCGCGCCGGCTTACGTCTTTATGTTTATCGAAGCGATGGCCGACGCCGCTGTGCTTGGCGGAATGCCCCGCGCGCAGGCTTATAAATTCGCGGCGCAGGCGGTGATGGGCTCGGCCAAAATGGTACTCGAAAGCGGCGAGCATCCGGGAACGCTGAAGGATATGGTGTGTTCGCCCGGCGGCACCACCATCGAAGCCGTGCGCGTGCTGGAAGAGAAAGGCTTCCGTTCCGCCGTCATCGAAGCGATGGTGAAATGCATGGAGAAATCAGAGAAGCTGAGCCGTTCCTGATTGCAATAGCGAATAGCGGGTGAGGTTTCCCTCACCCGCCCATTTCTTACACCTGTTTTTTCAGGCAGGCGCTCATAAATTTGCTGCGATCGTCCCCTTTCAGGGACTGCTGGGTCGCCTGAGCGTTACACTCGCGCATTTTCTGCTGCTGAGGCGTTAGCCCCTTACCGTCCTGCGCGGCGCCATCTTTCTTCAGGCAGCTACTCATAAACGTTTTACGCTCATCCCCTTTCAGCGACTTCGATGACGCTTCTTTATTGCAGACGCTCATCTTTTGCTGCTGAGGGGTCAACTCTTTTTCCGCGGCACTCACCGCTGTCATAAATACCAGGCCAAAAAGTAGGGTCACAAGTAATGTTATTTTCATCGCACCATCCTCTATGAGTGGATCTCTGTAAGTCTGGTCGCTGATGGAGAAAAAACCAGCCGGTAACGAAAATTCATCACCGGCGCCCGGTTATTTCAGATTAAGTGCGGCTTTCATGGTGTAGAACAGGTCCGTCTGGTCGGTTAAACCCACCACGTTGGCCGCGTGCGGGCCGTAGGCGGCAATACGCAGCTGGGTGCCGGTATGTTCCATCGACTCTTCTTCAGAGTTGCCGTAGCTCATCACCATCACCGAACCATCTTTGGTGTTCAGCGCCTGCGTCAGGCCCGGCGCTTTGGTATCTGCCGGGATAATCTGGCTGGCGTGAGCGTGGTCGGCGGTGACGATAACCAGGGTATTGCCCTCTTTTTTGGCAAATTCCAGCGCCTTCTGTACCGCTTCGTCCAGATCGACGGTCTCGCCAATCTGACCGCACGGATTCGCCGCGTGATCCTGTTTATCGATAGAAGCGCCTTCCACCTGCAGGAAGAACCCCTTCTCATTGCTGCTCAGCAGATCGAT
Organism: Klebsiella sp. CN_Kp113; assembly: GCF_040064585.1. Lineage (NCBI taxonomy): Bacteria > Pseudomonadati > Pseudomonadota > Gammaproteobacteria > Enterobacterales > Enterobacteriaceae > Klebsiella > Klebsiella sp. CN_Kp113. Next base: position 21,758 of record NZ_JBEAID010000033.1, read on the forward strand.
GGCTTTTTCGGTCATCTGCGCCAGCGTCGGCACCGATGCATCGCGTTTCGGGTTCGGCGTACAGGTCACCGCCGCCTTATCGATATTGCCGTGATAAGACGCCTTTGGGCCTTCCCAACGCACCGGCATATTGCCTTCCGCGAAGAGACCGAGCAGGGGTTTGTCCTGATTGGCCTGGCTAATGGCGGCCAGCGAGCTGGCGTCGGTGACGATCTGGTAGCCGCGGGCTACCGCCTGATCGTGCAGCGTTTTGCCCTGCCATTCACCGGCCGTCGCGCTTTCCGCGAAGGTTTTCGCGCCGCCGCCCAGTGTTACGTCGGGACGGGCGTTCAGCAGCTGTTCGGTAATCGAACCTTTACCGCCCTTTTCCAGCGCGTTGCTGGCGCATTTTTCGCTGGTCACGCTCGGGCCGTAGCATTTACGCGACGTCACATGCGCCACCAGCGCAGCGGGAGTGGCGTCCTGCAGTTCCGCCGTGGAGACGTTACCGGTGGCTAAGCCCGCCGCTTTCGCCAGCTCAAGGATGGTCTGATGATCTTTTTCATGGATATCCACGCCCAGCGCGCCGTTATAGCTTTTCACGCCGGTGGTCCAGGCCGTTGCGGAAGCGGCGGAGTCGGTGACATAATCCGGCTTGCCGGTTTTCTTATCCAGAGAATAATGGGTGTACTGGCCGGTCAGCGGCAGCGCGTCAATGCCTTTAAAGAAGCCGCCCGCCCCTTCTGCATAATTTCGCGCGGCGGTGATTTCAGAATCGCCCATTCCGTCGCCAATCAGCAAAATAATATTTTTAGCCGGTTTATTGATTAACGAAGCGCGCAGCGCCTCGGTCTGGTCACCGCTTAAACGACGCGCGCCGCCCGGCGTGGTGATATCGCCCTGCGCGGCACGATTTTCCAGAACCGGTGCGGTTGTTGTTTCTGCGTGAATAATCGGGGAGCCCAGCAGAGGCAGCAGGGCAATAAACAGGGCGCTTAATTTCACTTTTATCGTCTCCATGTAAAAAATACTTTAAAAAACAAAACGAGGGAGACTGTATAAAAGCGATGTGACAGTAAAATGACAGCATCCATACCCTGTCACAAAACTAACTACGAGGATGCCGTAACAGCTTCTTTATATATTGCTGCAGGAGCTGGGTATCGCGGTCATCCACCAGCGGGCCGGGGCTGGCCTCATCGATTGCCTGCTCAATATCGGTGATGAGCGCCTGCTGGGCGTCCTGCTCCATATGACGTAGCAGAGCGGTCACCACCACTTCCAGCGCCTCAACCTGGGCCGTCAGCTCCTTCGATTCTTCTTCCTTTTGGGCGAGTTTTACCAGTAGCTCAGCAATGAGATTCTTCACAGCACTTTATCCTTATGCGAGGTCCGTAGTCTGCTATTTATGTCATACATTAGCCGTCGGTTGCCACTATTATTTTTTAAAAAAGTTCGCCACGCCGGTGAATAACAAGCGAAACGTTTTGCTCTTTGCATGCCACCCGCCAGGAATTTACTCAATGCGGATTAATAAGCATCATAACCAACTTTAACAAATAAGAATAAAATGGAATATCGCTATTCTATCGATAACTATAACGTATCGCCATAATATATCTGGTAGGCCAGATTCACGCTGTCCGGCGCGTCTTTACCGGCCAGGCGCGCAATAAGTATTTCGCTCGCCGTTTTACCGATTTCATAACGTGGGGTAATGACGCTGGCTATTTTTTGCAATCGCGCACGGCCAATTTCCAGCCCGTGAAAACCGGCGATGGCGATCTCCTGCGGAACGGCTTTCCCCTGCGCCTGGCACTCGAGCAGCACCCCCACCGCCAGATCGTCGTTGGTACAAAAAATGGCGTCAATATCCGGGCGCGTCTGCTGCATCTGCAGGAACATCTGCCGGCCAAGCGCAACCGAGGAGATGGTCCGCGGCGCCATGTGATACGCCTTCAGGCCGTGCTCCGCCAGCGCCAGCTCGGTGCCGCGGAAGCGGCTTAAATCGCGGGGATCGTCCATTGAACCAAAAAAGGCGATCGCCCGTTTGCCGCTCTCAAGAAAAGCATGGGTCATATCCCACGCCGCCTTTTCGTTATCGAACCCCACCTGGATATCCAGCTGCTGGCCGCCGTAGTCCATCAGTTCAGCGACGGGGATACCGCTGGCGCGCACGTACTGCACCATGCGATCGCTGTGCTGCTTCCCGGTCAAAATCAGCCCATCGATATTATAAGAGAGCAGATTGAGCACTTCGCGCTCTTCGCGCTGCGGGTCATATTCGTAGTTGGCAATCAGGGTCTGATACTGGTGCGCGGAGGTCACCGACTCAATGCCGGCCAGCACATCGGCAAAAATCTGGTTGCGGAAGGAGGGAATAAGCACGCCAATCGTTTTACTCCGGGCGTTAAGCAGGATTTCCGGGGCGCGGTTAGGGATATAGTTATTCTCTTCCATGACCTTTGAAATCAGCTCACGGCTGCGCTCAGAAACCTGGCCGGGGTCACGTAAATAACGGCTGACCGTCATTTTATTCAGCCCCGCCAGGTTGGCGATATCCTGCAATGTCATCCGGTTGTTTTTCATCAGGTTCTCTACGACAAGCGACTTTTATGCTCGCAGAGAACCTTACCACAGCAGCGGCGGTTTATGTTAGCCGGCAACCTTTTTTGCCGTCACCGGGGAGACGGGTTGCGGGTTAGCGCGCACGTTGTACATCAGCACGACGGAGGACAGCAGCGCGACAGCCATAAAGGTATAGGAAACCCCCGGCCCGCCGGTAATCCCGTTGAGGTACCCCACCAGCCACGCGCCGAGGAAAGCGCCGAGCGCGCCAAAGCTGTTGATTAAGCCCATCGATACGCCGGAAACGTTGCGCGGCAGCAGTTCAGGAATAAGCGCGAAGAACGGCCCATACGGCGCATACATGCAGGCCGCGGCAATGACCAGTAGCGCATAGGAGAGCCAGAACGCCTGGTTGCCCACCAGCCAGGAGCCAAAGAAAGCGATAGCGGCAATCAGCAATAACGGCCAAATAAACAGTTTACGATTCTGGAACTTATCCGACAGCCAGGAGACCGTCAGCATCAGGATAATTGCCGCCAGGTACGGCACCGCCGCCAGCCAGCCCACCGCCACGATATCCATCTGCGCGGCGTTCTTCAGAATCGACGGCATCCACATCATGAAGCCGTACACGCCGATGCTCCACAGCGCGTGCACGGCGCAGAGCATGATCACATTGCGCGAGCGCAGCGCTTCACCGTAGTTGCGCACCGGCTTGATATGACTCTGCTCGCTGTCCATCACCTTCTGCAGGGTCTCTTTTTCCTGCTCGTTCAGCCAGGAAACCTCGGACGGTTTATCGCGCACCAGTATCCACCAGCATACCGCCCACAGTACCGCCGGAATGCCTTCGATGATAAACATTTCGCGCCAGCCCCACGCCTGAATCAGGTAGCCGGAAACGATGGACATCCACAGCACCGTTACCGGGTTTCCGAGGATCAGGAACGTGTTGGCGCGCGAACGCTCGGTTTTCGTAAACCAGTTGCTGATATAAATCAGCATCGCCGGCATCACCGCCGCCTCAACCACGCCAAGGGTAAAGCGAATCGCCATCAGCATCGGAATATTGCTGACGAACCCGGTCGCCGCCGCGCAGAATCCCCATAAAATCAGGCTAAAGAAAATCATTTTTCGCACGCTGCGTTTTACCGCATATATCGCGCCGGGTACCTGGAAAAAGAAATAGCCGAGAAAAAATAGCGCGCCAATAAGCGATGCCGTTCCTTTGGTAATACCCAAATCGCTTTCAATTCCCGCCGCAGCGGCAAAACCATAATTCGCACGGTCAAGGTAGGCCAGACTATAGGTAATAAATATAATCGGCATTAAATACCACCAGCGACGCGCGGGTAATTTCGCGAGCATGTGCATAAGCACTCCTCAGATATCAATATCATCACACGGGTTTAATACTCTGTCCTTCAGGTAGTGCGGGCACGCTGCTGCCCGAAGGACGCGAAGTGATTCAGACAGCGGCAAGCATTCCGCCGTCCACAAACAGCAAATGACCGTTAACAAAGTTTGCCGCCGACGAGGCCAGATATACCGCGGCACCAATCAGTTCTTCCGGTTTTCCCCAGCGCGCCGCCGGGGTACGCTGGTACAGCCAGGCGGAAAACGCCTCATCGTTGACCAGGGCGGCCGTCATGTCGGTGGCAAAATATCCCGGCGCGATACCATTAACCTGAATATTATATTCGGCCAGCTCAACGCACATGCCGCGAGTCAGCATTTTAACCGCCCCTTTCGAGGCCGCATAAGGCGTAATGGTTTTACGCCCCAGCTCGCTCTGCATTGAGCAAATATTAATTATTTTCCCCGCGCGGCGGCCCATCATATATTTCGCCACCTGCTGTGAAACCAGGAAAACGCCCTTCTGATTGACCTCAATAACGTTATCCCACTCCTCCTCCGGAAATTCGGTAAAAGGGAAACGCCGCTGGATCCCGGCGTTATTAATTAAAATATCAATGGCGCCGATCTCCTCTTCGATGCGGGCTATCGCCTGCTCGACCTGCGCCGCCCGGGTGACATCAAAGGCGACCCCTACCGCATGAAAACCCTGCGCCACCAGCGCCTGCGCCGCCTGGTCCGCGCGCGCCTGGGTGCGGTCGTTGATGATGATCTCCGCGCCGTACTCGGCGAGGCCGCCGGCCAGCAGATGGCCAATCCCCTGAGCGGATCCGGTGATCAGCGCGCGCTTCCCTGACAAATCAAATAAATTTCGCATAAAACCTCTTTTTCAATAACTGTTACGCGTAACTGTATACGCGTAACAGTCAGGAATAGAAGAGGATGAGAGGGTAAAATGATCGTTTTGTGATCGGTGATACATTTAAAGCTTCGGGAACACCGAGGCCGCTACTGACGCTGTCGCATCCATCGCGGCCGAGGAGAAAGAGCGGAATTAAGCCGCAGGACGGCGGCTGCGGCGCAGCATGATGGCCAGCTGCCAGATATTGATCAGGACAATAACCGCCGTGGCGATGAACACCCAGCGGAAGCCGGCCATGGCCGAGACCGACGCGCCGATCAGCGGCCCGGCCACGTTACCGAGATACATAAACGACTGGTTATAGCCGAAAATACGCCCGGTGACGCTGTCGCTGCAGTATTTGAGCAGAAGGGTTTGCACCGCCGGCAGCATCGCCCCATCGGCAAAACCGAGCAGGAACCGCAGGACGCCAAGCTGGAATGGGGTCGTGACGAACGACATGGCAAAGAACATCACCACCGCGCAGCACAGCGTCGCCAGCAGGATCCGCGAGGTGCCGATCCTGTCGCCCAGTTTCCCCAGACGTGGAGCCGAAATCAGCGCCGACACGCCCGGCACGGCGGCGATCATGCCGGCGAGAAAGGCGATGTTATTGCTATCCGGCGCCATCGACTTGATAAACAGCGCCAGAATCGGGCCGATTGAGCCGTTGCACAGTTGGATCACCAGAGTGGTGAAAAACAGGCTGATCACCAGTCCCGGATAGGGCAGCGAGGCAAATACCGCCTTGCCGCTCAGCCGCTCCGCCCTCGTGACCTGCGGCCGGGCGCCCTCTTTAATCAGAAACAGCGTCACCAGGAAGCTTACGGTCAGCAAAATCGCGGTGATGATAAATACGGCGCGCAAACCGACGTGGTCGGCCAGGAAACCGCCGAGCAGCGGCCCGCCAATCACGCCGCTGATCTGCGCCGTCGACAGCGTGCTCAGCGCCCAGCCGCTACGCTCGCGCGGAACCTGAGACGCCACCAGCGCCATGGCGTTGGGAATATAGCCGGAAGTCAGTCCCATCACCGCGCGCAGGATAAACAGCTGCCAGACGTTGGTGGCGAACGCCTGAAGTAAAATGGCGATGGCCATCCCCAGCGAGGCGCGCAGCAGCATCAGCTTGCGCCCTTTGCGGTCGGCGAGGCTCCCCCACATCGGCGAGACAATCGCCGACACCAGAAAAGTGACGCTAAACGTCAGGCCCGACCACATGGATAACGCTTCATGCGAGGTCACGCCCAGTTGGGAAACGTACAGCGGCAAAAAGGGAAGAATTTGGCTGATGGCCAGGCCGGTAAAAAAACAGCCAAACCAGACGGAGATAAGATTAACCTTCCAGGATTCCATAACTACGCGTATTCATTAATTTTTTGGCAATTATTAACTAGCTTAGCAATTTCCCCTGTCCGACGTACTACCAGAGATGCGCTGACGGCGAGTTTAGTGTTTTATGACACCAGATTGCCCTGTTGCGAATAATTTCATGGTGAAAAGCGTGGTATACAGCGAGTTATGCTCAGAAACAGAACCCCTGGCCGCGCATACCGAGGTGAAAATGGTTCGCATGGGCCGCGTTATAGTCCGGCCCTAAAGCGTTGCCGTAATAGCTGCAACCGCCGGCCAGTAACGCCTGCAGCCAGGGGTGATACTGCGCATCGGGCCACCCTTTCAGCACGCTGATGCGTCGGCCATCGGCCAAACGAAAGCCGCTGATATCCAGCGCCTCCGCGGTAGCGTGCTCGCTGCGCCGCGCGTTCTGACGATGGTAAATATTACGGCAGGCATAGCTGCCAAAATGGTCGACCTGGCGGAGCTCTTGCCCCAGCATCCGCCGAGTCAGCGGTTTCGCCTGCTGTTGCAGATACAGCGCGCTGCTTAACGCCAGCGGGCAGCTGGCGAGGAAGCTGCTGCTGAGCTTTACCGCGCCAAAATCGCGTACCCGAACCACGTTTTGCAGGGGGCACTCTCCCCCGCTATCGGCCACCGCCCGGCTGGTGATGAGATTTCGCTGATTCGCTTCCTTCAGCAGGTTGGCGCACTGTCCGGGCGTCAATCGCCGCAGCTTATAGTGGGTGATGAACCCCGGCGGATCCTCCAGACGCAGCGGCGCCAGCGGGTTATAGTGCGCGGGAAGATAACGATAGCCGTAATATCCGGCCGCCAGCAGCGCCAACAGAACGATAAGCCCTTTTCCTTTCACGCGCTGCCTCCCAATGCTTTACCCGGTGAATATTATGGCAGCCAGGCGGCCGTTTCACATGCTATGTTATGCCCTTTGATGTAATCATGATGGAAGTTGAAATGGCTAAGATGAGGGTTGGGATCGTTTTCGGCGGTAAGTCGGCAGAACATGAAGTATCGCTACAGTCAGCGAAAAATATCGTGGAAGCCATCGACAAAACGCGCTTCGACGTCGTTTTGCTGGGGATTGATAAGCAGGGGCAGTGGCATATCAACGACGCCAGCAACTATCTGCTCAATCCGCAGGACCCCGCCCATATTGCCCTGCGCCCATCCGATATTACCCTGGCGCAAATTCCCGGACGCGAAGCCCAGCAGCTGATTAACGCCGATAGCGGCCAGCCGCTGGCGGCCATCGACGTCATTTTCCCGATTGTTCACGGCACCCTTGGGGAAGATGGTTCTCTGCAGGGTATGCTGCGGATGGCTAACCTGCCCTTCGTCGGCTCCGACGTCCTCGGCTCCGCCGCCTGCATGGACAAAGACGTGACCAAGCGTCTGCTGCGCGATGCCGGGCTGTCAATTGCGCCTTTTATTACCCTGACCCGCGCCAACCGTCATCAGGTGAGCTTTGCCGAAGTGCAGGCGAAGCTGGGCCTGCCGCTGTTCGTCAAACCGGCGAACCAGGGCTCCTCGGTGGGTGTCAGCAAGGTCAACAGCGAAGAGCAGTATCAGCAGGCCGTGGCCCTGGCCTTCGAATTTGACCATAAAGTGGTGGTTGAACAAGGGATTAAAGGGCGTGAGATCGAGTGCGCGGTATTGGGCAACGATAATCCCCAGGCCAGCACCTGCGGTGAAATCGTCCTCAACAGCGAATTCTACGCCTATGACACCAAGTACATTGACGATCAGGGCGCGAAGGTGGTGGTTCCGGCGGCCATCGACAGCGATGTAAACGATAAAATTCGCGAGATCGCCGTTCGCGCCTACCAGACCCTCGGCTGCAGCGGGATGGCGCGCGTCGATGTGTTCCTGACCGCCGATAACGACGTGGTGATTAACGAAATCAATACGCTGCCTGGCTTCACCAATATCAGCATGTATCCGAAGCTCTGGCAGGCCAGCGGTCTGGACTATACCAGCCTGATTAGCCGCCTGATTGAGCTGGCGCTTGAGCGTCACGCCGCCGATCGGGCGCTGAAAACATCGATGAATTAAGCCCGAGTAAGCGTTTACGCCGCGACCCGGGGAGTGCGCCGGGGTTGATGTATCAGCCCGGCATCTTCCCGGCTCGCGCTGCGCTTAGCCGGGCTACGGGTTCACCACCTCCGGTTCACGCTTCCTCTGCCGGGCGGCGGCGAATAATAAACCCGGCAATCCAGAAGCTAATGACCCACGTCACCAGCCCAACCGCGTAAGAACGCCAGCCTTCGGTTTCATACCCGAGCAGCCCGACCACGCCATTCATAATAAAAATTAACCCCAGCGCTACCGCGTAGTAGTGCCAATCGCGGCGGATTTTTTCCGTGAGTTTCATAACCACTCCGACAACAAAAAAAGCATCTTCGCATAGCCGCCACCGCGGGTCTGTAGCGGCGTTGAGAATTGTCGCACATTGCGATATCGGTCTAAATTTCACAAATTTGTAGCAAACTCACAACCCGATGAAATCAGGAATATTCCTGGGCGGAAATTACCAGCAATCTGATACTGAAATCCCCCCTTCGTTGCCAGAATTACCCTCTACGTCGCCGTGGAAAAAACGGCAAGAAAGTGAAGTACGGAGGTCAAGATGGCAGAGTTCACCTTTGCAAAGACCGTCAACGGCGGCAAAAAGAGGGGCTCTCTCACCGGCAGCAACATCGCTTACGCTCTGTTTGTGCTGTTTTGCTTCTGGGCCGGTGCGCAAATGCTGAGTATGCTGATCCACGCGCCCGGCGTTTTTGAGCATCTGATTCAAATGCAGGACAGCAGCCGCCCGCGGGTCGAGATTAGCCTGGTGGTCGGTACCCTGTTCGGCCTGATTCCCTTCCTGGCGGGCTGCGTGCTCATTGGTATTCCTGGGCTGATATTCCGCTGGCGCAGCCGCCGCTAACGGCGCGCCATACAGCTGGCCCGCCGGTCGTCAACGCGTTTGGCAAACCAGGCGGTCGTCAGGTTACGGGTGATTTTCGGGCTCTCAAGCTGAATGCCCGGCAGCACCTCCCGCGGGAGCGTTTTGCCGGCTTTCTTATCGGCAATGCGAAACACCTGCTTATAGAGATCGCTCTCTTCAAACGCCAGGGTATCGCCCTTCTTTAACTGACGATGGATATCATCATCGCTCATTGCCAGCTGTGAGGATAACCGGCGCACCGCCAGTTCGGTGGTTCCGGCCTCATCGCTATCGTAGCGAATCAAATCGCCATCCAGCGCCAGCTTCACGCCCGTCGCTTTTGCGACGGCGTTCTGGAACGCGGCGTTGCGGCTGGCGTACCATCCGGCGTTGAAATCGGCAAAACGGTACAGCGGTACGCTGTAGTTCGCCGGATAGTTCAACAGATGATAGGTGCCGAACCACAGACCGCCGCGCAGGCTGAACACCTCCTGGCGCACGGTACCGTCGATTTTCCACGGGTAGCCGTCGGTATGCTGCTCGGCGAAGGCGATGCTGACCTGCATCGGGCCGCCGGTATGCACCGGGTTCAGCGAGCCGAACAGCTTCTGCCCCATCGGCACCATGCCGATAAAATCATCGAAAATCGCGCTCAGCTGCTTTTCGGTTTTCACGCTATCGAGGCGTTCGCTATAGCTTTTGCCGTTGGGCGATTTGATTTTCAGCGCGGTATGCACCAGAAAAACCGGGATATGCATTTTCTCCGCCCGGCGGTCAATCTCCTGCCAGGCGATTTTATTCAGCCCCGGCACCGCCGGGTCGGCCTGATAGTTGGACTCCTGCTGCGCCACCGCCAGCACCGAACAGACGTTCTCTTCCGTCGGCGCCAGCTTCTGGCTGGCAAAGGTTTTGGCGATGGCCTGCGCCCATGCCTCGCGATCTTTCACGCTGGCGGGCATTTTCTGCCGCACCACCGCGGCAACATCAATCGCCTTTTCGCCCTTTTTCAGCTCCGGCTCCGGCTTGCTGGAGCAGGCGCTTAGGACAATCCCTGCCAGTAGCGTCAGGGTGAGAGAAGTGATTCTGGATTGCGCTACCGGCATGGTTCATCCTTGCGTTGATCAACTTAATGTTTGCGTCACGGTCTGCAGCTCTTTGCCATCCAGCTCGCGCTCGAAGCTGCGCAGACGTTTGTAGATAGACATCAGCTCAACCAGTGTAGTCCATGAGCTAATCAGATACTGGAATGAACCGCGGACCTGGCCAAAGACGTTGGTGATCTGGGTCATCAGGCCCAGCGTAATCGTACCGGCAACAATCGACGGAAACAGCAGGAACAAACCGAAAACGTTATCCACCTGCAGATACAGAATACGGGCGATATTGAAATACATGTAGTGGAAATAGAGGCGGAAATAGTTGCGGCGCACGGCGCCAAAGAGCTCACGCACCGTCGGCGGCGTCGCGCGGTTGGCGTCATCTTCGCCGTACACCAGCTCTTTACGATAGGCGGCCTCAACGCGCTGGTTTTTGAACTCCAGGCCGGGCAGCTTGATCCCCACCACCGCCAGCAGGCCGGTACCCATTAACGACCAGATGATGGCGGCAATCACCAGGCCGTAAGGCAGGTGGCCGACAATCGGTAAATCCGGGACGTGCGCGGAGAGCGTCACCAGCACCGGCAGGAAGGCGATAAGGGTCATCACCGCATTAAGGAAGCTGACGCCCATGCTCTCCAGGGTGGAAGCAAAGCGCATGGTATCTTCCTGCACACGCTGCGCGGCGCCTTCGATATGGCGCAGATGCTGCCAGTGCGCCATATAGTGTTCGTTCATGGCGGTACGCCAGCGGAAAACGTAGTGGCTGACGAAGAAGTTGTTCATCACCCCGATGACCACCGCGATAAGCGCGATGCCGAGAAAGATGCCAATCTCCTGATAAAACTGGTTAATGCTGACCTTATGCGGCGTCGCCAGCGCGGCCTGAATAAGATCGTAGAACGGGGCGTACCAGGCGTTTATCGCCACCCCGACCTCGACCAGAAACCAGGTGACGAAAATAATCAGCGAGGTGCCGAGGATCGACCAGTACTGCCAGCGGTGGGGGCTGTAAATAAACCAAAAGAGGGCGAAAACGCCCACGCAGAATACGTAGAACGCGTAGAACACCAGGTAGTTGAGCGACCAAAAGCGCGCCGCGCTAATCGCCACATCCTGAGATGCGCCGGTGACCCGCAGCAGCCAGTCGCCGCCGCCCGCCTGCCAAAAGATCACCGCCAGCAGCGACCAGATAAAGGCAGAAATAAAAAACGGCCCCGGTTTGGGGAAAAAGGATTTAAACATCATGCTCTCCTGCTAACTTCTTTTTCGTTTTGCTGTGCTGTGTACCACAAAGACGCCCGCCGCAAAGCCGTCGCAGCGAAGCAAAGTGGGCGGATGATGAGACCGGATATCAGCAGCTTAGTTCGCCGACCATCCGTTCAGAATTGTTTCTGTCGATTTCACCTGTAAAGGATTGCCCGGAACGGTCAGCGTACGCCACACCTCGTTGTAGTGGGCGATCAGCGTGACGGCCTGCGCCGCCGGGCGGTTGGCTGTGGTATGGGCATCTTCAGCGACGGTAATCGCATAGCCCCGGCTGGCGCCGTTTTTGATGGTGGTATCTACGCAGTAGTCGGTGGCGCAGCCGCAAATCACAAACTGCGTGATGTGATGTTCGCGCAGCACCTCTTCCAGGCGGGTGCGGTAGAAGGCGTCGCAGGCGGTCTTGGTCACGAACAACGCGCCTGCCGGCTGGTGCAGTTCAGGCAGCAAAGCAAAACCTTCGCTCCCCTCTTCCAGACCGCCCTCTTCGCAGTGCTGAATGAAGATAACGGTATCCGCGGCGTTTATCAGGCGGTTAATTTGCGCCGCGCAGCGCTCGCGTTCAATACGCGGCGTCGCGAAAACGCCGTTTTGCATATCCACTACCATCACTACCCGTTTCGCCGCCATCGTCTCTTGCCACCCATGTTTAGCCAAAACGAATATCATACGCGCCCGCAGGCGAAAGCCGCTATCCGAAAGCAAAAAAAGGATTTTTTACGCCAGGTTACGTTTTTCCGCACAGAATGGCGTTATTAGCGCTTTGCTCGGCGGCGCTTCGTAGTATAAATACGCTCTATATTTTTCTTCACCATGATGGATGCCCCCGTTGAAACGTAGTCTGCTCATTTTTGCTGCGCTGTGCGCGGCGTCGTTGACATCGGCCCAGGCCGCGCAGCCGAGCGTCGACCCGGAATTCGCTGCGGATGTTGTCGACCGTTACGCTAACCATATCTACTACGGCAGCGGCGCGATCGGCATGGCGCTGGTGGTTATCGATGGTAACCAGCGCGTATTCCGCAGCTTCGGCGAGACGCGCCCGGGCAATAATGAGCACCCGCAGCTCGATTCGGTGATTCGCATCGCCTCCCTGAGCAAGCTGATGACCAGCGAAATGCTGGTCAAACTTCTCGACCAGGGCGTGGTGAAGCTCAACGATCCGCTGAGCAAATACGCCCCGCCGGGCGCGCGCGTGCCGACATATCAGGGAGCGCCCATTACGCTGGTGAATCTGGCGACCCATACCAGCGCCCTGCCGCGCGAGCAGCCAGGGGGCGCGGCGCATCGTCCGGTGTTCGTCTGGCCAACGCGCCAGCAGCGCTGGAACTGGCTCTCCACGGCAACGTTAAAAGCCGCGCCGGGTTCCCAGGCCGCCTATTCCAATCTGGCGTTCGATTTACTGGCCGATGCGCTCTCTACCGCCGCGGGCAAGCCCTGGCCGCAGCTGTTTGAAGAGCAGATTACCCGTCCGCTGGGGATGAAAGACACCACCTTTACGCCTTCGCCCGATCAGTGCCGGCGCCTGATGATCCCGGAGAAAGGGGCCAGCCCGTGCAACAATACGCTGGCGGCCATCGGCAGCGGCGGCGTTTACTCCACGCCTGGCGATATGATGCGCTGGATGCAGCAGTTCCTCTCTTCCGATTTCTTCACCCGCGGGCAGCAGGCGGACCGGATGCAGACGCTCATTTATCAACGCAGCCAGCTGACGAGGGTGATCGGGATGGACGTGCCGGGCAAAGCCGATGCGCTGGGTCTCGGCTGGGTCTACATGAAGCCGAAAAACGGCCAGCCGGGCATTATTCAGAAGACCGGCGGCGGCGGCGGTTTTATCACCTACATGGCGATGAACCCGCAGGCTAACGTCGGCGCCTTCGTGGTGGTCACCCGCTCTTCATTGACGCGTTTCAACAACATGAGCGATGGCGTCAACGAGCTGGTCAGCGAATTAAGCGGCGACCGCCCCGGGATTGAGACCGCCAGCCAGTAACCTGTTGGGATGTTTTGCCGACGATAGATAAGGATCGTTTTGGCGAAACATCCCGCCGCCAATTGAGGTAAACTCGCTTTTTTCATTTCACAAAATCAGGCAAACCATGACAGATTTAATCACTCGCCCGCGCCGACTGCGCAAGTCCGCTTCGCTACGTGCCATGTTTGAAGAGACAACACTGAGTTTGAACGACCTGGTGTTGCCGATCTTTGTTGAAGAAGAAATCGACGATTACAAAGCCATCGAAGCGATGCCCGGCGTGATGCGTATTCCGGAAAGACACCTGGCGCGCGAAATCGAGCGCATTGCCAACGCCGGTATCCGTTCGGTGATGACCTTCGGCATTTCCCATCATACCGATGCCGTTGGCAGCGATACCTGGAACGAAAACGGCCTGGTGGCGCGCATGTCCCGCATCTGTAAAGAGGCGGTGCCGGAGATGATCGTAATGTCCGACACCTGTTTCTGCGAATACACCTCCCACGGCCACTGCGGCGTGCTGTGCGACCACGGTGTCGATAACGATTTAACCCTTACCAACCTCGGTAAGCAGGCGGTGGTCGCCGCTGCTGCAGGCGCGGATTTTATCGCCCCGTCCGCCGCGATGGACGGCCAGGTGCAGGCCATTCGCCAGGCGCTGGACGCCGCCGGATTTACCGATACGGCGATTATGTCCTATTCCACCAAGTTCGCTTCATCGTTCTATGGTCCGTTCCGCGAAGCCGCGGGTACCGCGCTGAAAGGCGATCGTAAAACCTATCAGATGAGCCCGATGAACCGCCGCGAAGCGATTCGCGAATCGCTGCTGGACGAAGCCCAGGGCGCCGACTGCCTGATGGTCAAACCGGCCGGTCCCTATCTCGATATCCTGCGCGATCTGCGCGAGCGCACCAACCTGCCGCTCGGCGCGTACCAGGTGAGCGGTGAATACGCGATGATTAAGTTCGCCGCCCAGGCCGGCGCTATCGATGAAGAGAAAGTGGTGCTGGAAAGCCTCGGCGCAATCAAGCGCGCCGGCGCGGATCTGATCTTCAGCTACTTCGCCCTCGATCTCGCCGAAAAGAAAATCCTGCGTTAATTCGGCTATTACCGTTCCCCGGTCGCGCTACGCTTACCGGGGCTACAAACCTGCTCCGGTAGCCCGGGTAAGGCGTCAGCCGCAACCCGGGGAATTTCTCTGCTGCAAAAAGTTGCGAGACTCTTTCCACCATTATCTTTGGATTCTTGCCAGACTGTTACCCCGACTCTACCCTGCCGCTTAAGACGTTATCTTTTGCAAAGGAGCGCTGCATGGTGGCCTACCGTCGTTATTACCTGAAGGGTGGAACCTGGTTTTTTACAGTTAATTTGCGAAACCGAAAAAGCAGACTTCTGACCGAGCACATCGGAACTTTACGTCACGCCATCCTCACCATCAAACGGCGAAAACCCTTTTACATTGATGCATGGGTTATCCTTCCTGAACATCTTCATTGCATCTGGACATTACCCGGAGACGATAGCGATTTCTCCGCCAGATGGCGGGACATAAAAGGTTGCTTTAGCAAAGCATTAAAACAAGAAAATGTCTGGCAACCGCGTTTCTGGGAACATGCAATCCGCGATGAAGAAGACTACCGCCGGCATATCGATTACACCTACATTAATCCTGTAAAACACGGTTGGGTACGACAGGTTTGTGATTGGCCTTTTTCAACCTTTCACCGGGATGTACGCCGCGGGTTATATCCCGATAATTGGGGTGGCGAAATTCACGATTTTTTGTGCGGCGAACGCCAGTAAACCCCCGGTCGCGCTACGCTTACCGGGGCTACGATCTGCTCCGGTTGCCGGGTTCATTGCCAGGCTTCCCCCGGTCGCGCTGCGCTTACCGGGGCTACGGGTTCACCACCGTCTGTGGGCCGGTAGCCCGGGTAAGGCGCCAGCCGCAACCCGGGGAAATATCCCAAATCTTCACTCAACTGTAATCTGAGCGACATCTGCGCCTTCTACTGTCTGGGCAGGACGGAGGAGGTGCCGCTATGTTTAGTCTCGACAATGTCATCGATGACCTGTGGCCTCAGGCAAAGCCAGCGCTCTGGCAGAAAAAGGTGCTGAAAAAGCTCCTGCATGAGGAAGAGTTTCAGCAGTTTGCCGCGCGTCATCATCACCTGAAAGGACTGGATACGGTCGAACAGGTGCTCGAACATCTTAATATCCGCTGCGCTATCCCGGCGCACGATCTCGAACAAATCCCTGAACATGGCCCGCTGGTCATTATCGCCAACCACCCCACCGGTACGCTTGACGGCCTGGCCCTGCTCTACGCGGTGTCCCGCGTGCGTCGCGACGTCAAAGTGGTCACCAACCGCATGCTGACCCACCTTGAACCGCTGAGCTCGCTGTTTATTCCGGTCGATAATATCAACGGCCGAACCGCCAAAGCGGCGCTGCAGCAGATGGACCAGCAGCTGCAAAACGGCGGCGTGCTGATTTTCTTCCCGGCGGGTGAAGTTTCACGCCTCACCCGGCGCGGTATTCGCGATAAAAAATGGCACTCCGGATTTATTAAGCTGGCGGCGAAATACCGCGCCCCGCTGCTGCCGGCGTGGATCCGCGCGCGCAACAGCGCGCTGTTTTACGCCAGCACGCTGATTTCCGATAGCCTGCCGCTGCTGCTGCTGATGCAGCAAATGTTTCGCCGCCGCAACGGTAGCCTGCCGGTTAATTTCGGCCAACAGATTGCCTGGTCAAGCTGGTTCGATCCTCAGCGCTCTGTTCGCGAGCTGACCGAACGCTGCTATTGCCACCTGGAGCTGCTGGCAAAAGGGCAGCCCGGCGTATTTAAAAGCGAAAGCGCTATCGCCCGGCCCGAAGACCGCGCCCTGCTCAAGCGCGAACTGGGACGGGCGGAAACGCTGGGGCGCACGGCGGATGGCAAAGTGATTTATCTCTGGCAGCGCCGCGGCCAGGAAGATGCGCCAGTGCTGCGCGAACTGGGCCGCCTGCGGGAAATCGCCTTCCGCGCGGTGGGCGAAGGCAGCGGCAAACGTCGCGACGTTGACGGTTACGACGACGACTATCTGCATCTGATTCTG
Source organism: Klebsiella sp. CN_Kp113 (assembly GCF_040064585.1). NCBI lineage: Bacteria > Pseudomonadati > Pseudomonadota > Gammaproteobacteria > Enterobacterales > Enterobacteriaceae > Klebsiella > Klebsiella sp. CN_Kp113. The sequence continues at coordinate 38,277 of NZ_JBEAID010000033.1, forward strand.
TGGGATGAAGAAGACCTGGAAATCGTCGGCGCTTACCGCTTTATGCCGACCGCGATGCAGCTGGAAAAGCGCGGCCTGAACGGCGTCTATAGCTACAGCTTGTTCCATTACGACGCGCGCATGGACGATATTCTGCAGCACGGGATTGAGCTGGGGCGCAGCTTTATCCAGCCGCGCTACTGGGGCCGCCGCGGACTGGACTACCTGTGGTCCGGCATCGGCGCGTATCTGGCGCGCTATCCGCACTATCGCTATCTGTTCGGCCCGGTGTCGATTTCCGGCGGGCTGCCGCCGTCGGCGCGCGATCTGCTGGTCGCGTTCTATCGACTGTGGTTCCCGGCGACGCATCCGCTGGCGGAGTCGCGTCGCCCTTATCCGGCCTCGCTGCCCGATGTGCTGGCGCAGTTTGGCGGAGAAGATTACAACGACGATCTGGCGCGGCTGAAGTCCCTGCTCGGCAATCTCGGCTGCGCGATCCCGCCGCTGTATAAACAGTACTCGGAAGTTTGCGAGCCGGGCGGCGTACAGTTTATCGATTTCGGCAGCGACCCGGATTTCAACAACTGCGTTGATGGTCTGGTGCTGGTGGACTTGACCTACCTGAAGGCGAACCGCTATCAGCGCTATATTGGGGTACATCTGGACGCGCAAAAATCGGCATAAAAGCCTTTTCCCGGAGGCGGCGCGTTTATCGTAGGTTGTTTCCCGGCTTGCGGCGCATTGCGCCTTAGCCGGGCTACGGGTTTACCGCTTTCTGCGGACCAGTAGCCCGGACAAGGCGCGTTAAGCGCCGCCTCCGGGAAGCCACGTGCAATACCGCTTCCGATGTTCTCCACGGCGCGCGGCTGGGCTACAAGCATTACCCCGCCCGGTAATAGGGTTTATCCCCGAGAATCGTCGCCCGGTGCATAATGCGCCGCTGCGGCAGGTAATCGGCGTTGGCGTAGTGCTGGGTGACGCGGTTATCCCAAATCGCCACGTCGTTCGGCTGCCAGCGCCAGCGCACCTGGAAGTCCGGTTTAGTAACGTGAGCAAACAGGAAGCCGAGCAGCGCCTCGCTCTCTTTCTCCGTGACGTCAACGATGCGGGTGGTAAAGCCCTCATTGACAAACAGCGCCTGCTTCCCGGTCACCGGATGGGTGCGCACCACCGGATGCAGCAGCGGCGGATTTTTCGCGACCGCCTCCAGCCAGCGCTGATGCTCCTCTTCGCTTTTACGGTATTTGTACTCCTGAAACGATTTGCGAAAATCATGCTCCGCGCGCAGGCCGCTTAACAGCTGGCGCAAAGGCGCGGAGAGCGCCTCATAGGCCGCAATGCCGCTAGTCCACAGGGTATCGCCGCCGGTTGACGGCAGCTCTTTTGCCGCGAGGATCGCCCCGGCGGGCGGCGTCTCAATAAAGGTGACATCGGTGTGCCAGTTATCATTATCCGGCGGATTATCGTCATGGGTATCAAGCACGATAATCTCATCCACGCCGGGCGCGTGCGGATAGACCGGATGAATATGCAGGTCGCCAAAGCGCAGGGCGAGATCCCGCTGCTGCTCGGGAGTGATGTTTTGCTCACGCAGGAACACCACCTGGTGACGCAGCACCGCGTGATACAGCTGCTCAAACTGGTTGTCGCTCAGCGGGCGGGTGATGTCGACCCCGGATACCTGCGCGCCAATATACGGCCCCAGCGGGGTAATGCTTAAACGTTCGCTCATTGTACTTCTCCATGCCAGGGCGTCAGGCGACGCTGCAGCGCGCGCAGCCCCAGTTCCAGTAAAAAGGCGATGATGGCAATCACCGCGATCCCGGCCAGCACCACGTCGGTGGCGAGGAACTCACCGGCGGACTGCACCATAAAACCTAACCCGCGGGTGGCGGCAATCAGCTCCGCGGCCACCAGCGTCGACCAACCCACGCCGAGCCCAATGCGCAGGCCGGTGAGGATCTCCGGCAGCGCGCCGGGCAGGATCACCAGCCACAGCACCTGCGCCCGGCTGGCCCCTAAAGATTGCGCGGCGCGAATGCGCACCTGCTGGGCGCTCTTTACGCCCGCCAGCGCCGACATCGCCACCGGCGCGAATATCGCCAGGTAGATCAACAGGATCTTCGAGGTCTCGCCGATGCCGAACCAGATCACCATCAGCGGTAAATAGGCCAGCGGCGGCACCGGGCGATAAAGCTCGATCAGCGGGTCGAGGATCCCGCGTACCGTGGGGCTCAGCCCCATGGCGATCCCCACCGGCACGCCGAGCAGTACCGCCGCCAGCAGCGCGATAACGATACGCGTCAGGCTCGCCGCCAGGTGCTGCCAGAGGGTGGCGTCCATAAAACCCTGCGGACCGGCAATAGTGATAAGTTTCTGCAATACCTGTCCCGGGGGCGGCAGAAACAGCGGACTAATCAGCTGCAGGGCGGCAACGGCCCACCAGATAGCCAGCAGTACCGCCAGGGTCGCCACGCTCAGGCTGAGCTGACGCGAGAGCGGCCAGCGCCACTTCAGCCCCCGCTGACGCGGTTTGTCATTGATGACCACGCGCATGAGAAAGCCTCCCGTTGTTCAAATACCCGGCTGAGGACGTATTCGCGCTGTTCGATAAACCGCGGGTCCGATTTAATGCTGCGGCAGGATTCACCGGCGACGAAGCGGCGGCCAAAATCGAGCGGCAGCCGTTCGAGCACGCGGCCCGGCCCCGGCGAGAGCAGTACCAGTTCGGTGGCCATAAACACCGCCTCTTCGATATCGTGGGTAATCAGCAGCACCTTCTTACCGGTCTCATGCCACAGGCTGAGCAACAGGGTTTGCATCTGCTCGCGGGTAAAGGCATCCAGCGCGCCAAACGGCTCGTCGAGCAGCAGCAGCTGCGGGTTGGCCGCCAGCGCGCGGGCAATGCCTACCCGCTGACGCTGGCCGCCGGAGAGCTGCCAGATAAAGCGCTTTTCCGCCCCTTCGAGGCCCACTTTTTTCAGCATCTGCGCGGCGGTTGCCCGGCGCTGCGTTTTGTCGACCCCGGCCAGCTGCAGCCCGAGCGCAACGTTTTCCTGCACGTTGCGCCACGGCAGCAGCCCTTCGTGCTGAAACACCACGCCGCGATCGGCGCCCGGCCCTTCAACCCGCTGGCCTTCAAGGGTGATGCTGCCGTGCTGATAAGGCACGAATCCGGCAATCAGGTTCAGCAGCGTGGTTTTACCGCAGCCGGAGGGCCCCAGGACCACCAGCAGTTCGCCGCTGTCCAGCGTCAGGTTGATATCCGCCAGCGCCGGTTTACCGCCGTAATCGGCGGAAAGATGCGAGATTTGCAGCATCATGACCTCCTTTACTTCACAAAACGGTCGGTGACGTACTGGCTGTAGTCGCTACCGGCGGCGGGCACTTTGCCCTGCTCTTTCAGGAATTTAGCGGTGTCGATGATGGCTTTATTCACCGGCCCGTTCAGCTCCTGCGCCTGCTGGGCGGCGGTCAGGTAGGTATTGCCTTTCACCAGCCCCGGGACGTCGGCTTCCGGTACGCCGCTTAAGCGCGCCAGCTTGCTGATGTTCTCCGGCTGCTTCAGCCACTCATCCGGGTTGGCGATATAGGGCTGCTGCGCGTCAATGGCGCTTTTGGCGAAGGCTTTGACGATGTCAGGATGCTTTTCGGCAAAGTCTTTGCGTACCACCCACACGTCCAGCGTCGGCGCGCCCCACTCGCCCACCTGCGACGAGTCGGTGAGAACCGTGCCGTCTTTTTCCAGCGCGTTAACCGCCGGCGCCCAGACGTAGGCGCCGTCAATGTCGCCACGCTGCCAGGCGGCAATAATCGCCGGCGGCTGCAGGTTGAGGATCTGCACCTGCCCCGGTTTAATCCCCCAGTGCTTCAGCGCCGACAGCAGGCTGTAGTGGGTGGTGGAGATAAATGGCACGGCGATGCGTTTGCCGATCAGGTCCTGCGGTTTGGTGATGCTCTTCTTCACTACCAGCGCTTCGGAGTTACCGAGCTTTGAGGCCAGCAGAAAGACTTCAATCGGCACCTGCTGGGTGGCGGCGACCGCCAGCGGGCTGGAGCCGAGGTTGCCGATCTGCACGTCGCCGGAAGCCAGCGCCCGCACGATGCTCGCGCCGCTGTCAAACTTGCGCCAGTCGACGGTCGCCCCGCTCGCTTTGGCGAAGGTATTGTCCGCCTGGGCGACTTTCGCCGGCTCGGCGGAGGTCTGATACGCCACGGTGACGTTCACCGCCTGGGCCTGGAACGCCGCCAGCGCCAGCGCGGCAATGAGTGTGATACGCGATTTTAGTGCCATAGTGTCTGCTTCCCATAGTTGTTATGGGTGCAGTATTTCCGGCGCGATGCGTTTGATGAAGTAATTAAAAATTCTTGCTAAGAACAAAGCGTTTTTAGAAAAAAATCGGCAATGCTTATACACAAAATCATTCATGCTGCATCGAGGCGGCAAGGTTGTTCGTCCCCGGGAGCTGACATAAGTCAGTGACCGGGGCGGGCAAACGAAGCCAACAAAGAGGCAGCTTGAAGGATGAAGTGTATTGCGATTTTGTTACATTCATTGCATAACTGCGCCTGATTGATTGCCAGCGCAGCGGCGGCAGGCATCATAGAACCATGATGCGCTGAGAGAGAAGAAACATGATTCGAGTGGTGCTGGTCGATGACCATGTGGTGGTGCGTTCAGGCTTTGCGCAGTTACTCAGCCTCGAAGAAGATCTCGAGGTGGTTGGCCAGTTCAGCCGCGCGGCGGAAGCCTGGCCGGCGCTGCTGCGCGACGACGTCGACGTGGCGGTCATGGATATCGCCATGCCGGATGAGAACGGCCTGAGCCTGCTAAAGCGCCTGCGCGCGCAAAAGCCGCAGTTCCGCGCCATTATTCTCAGTATTTACGACACCCCCACCTTCGTGCAGAGCGCGCTCGATGCCGGCGCCAGCGGCTATCTGACCAAACGCTGCGGCCCGGAAGAGTTGGTCCAGGCGGTGCGTTCCGTCGGTATGGGCGGACACTACCTGTGCGCCGATGCGCTGCGGGCGCTGCGCGGCGGAGAACAACCGGCGCAGGTGCTGGAAGTGCTCACCCCGCGTGAACGCGAAATCTTTGATTTGCTAGTTAAAGGCGACAGCGTCAAGGAGATCGCCTTTAAGCTCGAGCTCAGCCACAAAACGGTTCACGTCCATCGCGCCAACGTGCTGGGCAAACTACAGTGTCACAGCACCATTGATCTGGTCCATTTCGCCCTCGACCACCAGCTGCTGGCGGGTCATTAATGTCGCGCAGCCTTCGCCACAGCGTCATCTCGCTGTTCATCGTGCTGGCCTGGGGAAGCGGCTGGCTGATGCTGTGGACGCTCGGGTTTTACCTGACCCATAACGGCCAGCAGGCGGCGCTGTTCCTGCCGCACGGCGTCTATCTGGCGCTGCTGATCCTGCTTTCGCGCCGCTACTGGCCCGCGCTGGTGCTGCCTCCGGTGCTGATGCTGCTCTGGCTGCACGGCGAACAGCTGCTGAACGGCTATATTCTGCTGGCCGCGCCGTTGATCGGCCTGCTTCCCGCCGGCATCGCCCAACAGTTCTGGCACCGCTTTCCCCTTTACTGGCAGCGGCTGACGCTGCTGCTGGCTACGGTCACCGCCAGCGCGCTGCTCAACACCGCGCTGCTCTCGCCGTTTGTGAAAAGCCCGGCGATGATGCTCGGCCTGGCCTCGTTTACCGGCGGGGTGCTGCTGACGCCGTTTGTCTATCTGATTTTTGAATTCCTGCGCCAGCAGCACCGCTACCATCTGCTGGGGCTGGATACCAATAATCCACCGCTGCGCACCTCGCTGATCATCTGGTGCAGCCTGTTCTTTATCATCGGCATCGGCACCCAGATGGTACTGTCGCCGGAAATCGAGCGCCTGCTGTTAATTGTGGTGTTTCTGCCCAACGTGGTGATGGCGTGGAAGTTCGGCTGGCAGGGCGGCGTCCTTTCCGGCCTGCTGGGTAGCATGATGATCACCATCGCCCGCCAGGTTGGCGTTGGATTCAGCAACCTGGTGGAGCTGGAGATTTTTCTGGCCACTCAGGCGCTGCTCGGCATCGGGCTGGGCATTGCCATCAGCCGCCAGCAGCACCTGGCGCAAAACCTGCACCACTATCGCCAGCGGCTGGAGGCGGAGCTGGCGGCCCGGCGGGCGCTGGCCGAAAAGCTGATCCATACCGAAGAGGATACGCGCAAAAGCCTGGCGCGCGAGCTGCACGACGAAATCGGCCAGAATATTACCGCCATTCAGATCCAGTCGCAGCTGGTGAAGCGGGCGCGCGATCCGGCGCAAACCCAGGCCGCCGCCAGCCAGATTAACGATCTCGCCCGGCGTATTCACCACTCCACCCGCCAGCTGCTGCGCCAGCTACGCCCGCCGGCCCTCGATGAGCTGTCGTTTAAAGAGGCGCTACACCATTTGCTCAATGAGTTTGCCTTTGCCGAGCGCGGTATCCGCTGTCGCTTTGACTACCGGCTCATCGCCACGCCGGAGAGCGAAACGGTGCGCTTCACCCTCTATCGGCTGCTACAGGAACTGCTTAATAACGTCTGTAAGCACGCCGACGCCAGCGAGGTCGCCATTGCCCTGTATCAGCAGGGGACGCTGCTGCGCCTGGAGGTGAAGGACAACGGTATCGGCATCAGCCCCGACAAAATGGCCGGCTTCGGCATTCAGGGCATGCGTGAGCGGGTCAGCGCCCTGGGCGGAGAGCTGACGCTGGAGTCGCAGCGCGGCACACGCGTAATTGTTAACTTGCCCACAAATTTGCAACAAACAGCCGGCTAACCAGGAAAAAGTCTTAGTCACTCCGGACTTTCTCTCATCCCCTTTCGATTTCACTTTCATATAGTCAGCAAAACGGAGACGGCTATGCGCTCAGCAACCGACATTAATCAACGTTACAGGACGCTGCGTCCGCAGCTGCTGATGTACATGGTCATCGGGTATGCGGCGTTTTACCTGACGCGCAAAAGCGTCAACTACGTTCTGCCGGCGCTGCAAACGGATCTGGGCCTGGATAAAGGCGATATTGGCCTGCTGGGGTCGCTGTTTTACCTGACCTACGGCCTGTCGAAGTTTACCGCCGGGCTGTGGCACGACAGCCACGGGCAGCGCTGGTTTATGGGCGCGGGCCTGTTCGCCACCGGTCTGCTGAACGTGGTGTTCGCCTTCGGCGAGTCGCTGACGCTGCTGCTGGCGGTCTGGACGCTGAACGGATTTTTTCAGGGCTGGGGCTGGCCTCCCTGCGCCCGCCTGCTAACCCACTGGTACTCGCGCAACGAACGCGGCTTCTGGTGGGGCTGCTGGAATATGTCGATCAACATCGGCGGGGCTATTATCCCGCTGATTAGCGCCTTTGCCGCCCACTGGTGGGGCTGGCAGGCGGCGATGCTGGCACCGGGGATGATCAGCATGGCATCAGGCATCTGGTTAACGCTGCACCTGAAAGGAACGCCCCGCGAAGAGGGATTGCCGTCGGTGGGCACCTGGCGTAACGACCCGCTGGAGCTGCGCCAGGAGCGGCAAAGCCCGCCGATGGGGCTGTGGCAGATGCTGCGTACCACGATGCTGAAGAACCCGATGATCTGGCTGCTGGGCGTCTCTTATGTGCTGGTCTACCTGATCCGCATCGCGCTCAACGACTGGGGCAACATCTGGCTGACGGAGAGCCACGGCGTCAATCTGCTCAGCGCCAACGCCACGGTGATGCTGTTTGAAGCGGGCGGCCTGCTCGGCGCGCTGTTCGCCGGATGGGGCTCGGATCTGCTGTTCAGCGGCCAGCGGGCGCCGATGATTTTACTGTTCACGCTGGGGCTGATGGTCTCCGTCGCCGCGCTCTGGCTGGCGCCGGTACACCACTACGCGCTGCTGGCGGTGTGTTTCTTTACGGTGGGCTTCTTCGTTTTTGGCCCGCAAATGCTGATTGGCCTCGCGGCGGTGGAGTGCGGACACAAAGCGGCGGCGGGGTCAATCAGCGGATTTCTCGGCCTGTTCGCCTATCTGGGGGCAGCGCTGGCGGGCTGGCCTCTATCGCTGGTCATTGAACGCTACGGCTGGTCGGGGATGTTCAGTTTACTCTCGGTCGCCGCAGTTCTGATGGGTTTATTGCTGATGCCGCTGCTGATGGCGAGCATTACTACCTCTGCTGCTCAAAGGATAAAATAATGAAAAAAACGCTGGTCACTACCCTGATTGCTTCCGGCATTGCGCTGGCGACGTTAAGCGGCGCGGCGCACGCCAAAGGTCGTCTGGTGGTCTATTGCAGCGCCACCAACGAAATGTGTGAGGCGGAAACTAAAGCCTTCGGCGAAAAATATGACGTAAAAACCTCGTTTATTCGCAACGGCTCCGGCAGCACGCTGGCGAAGGTCGATGCCGAGAAGAAAAACCCGCAGGCGGATGTCTGGTACGGCGGCACCCTCGACCCGCAGTCCCAGGCCGGCGAAATGGGCCTGCTGCAGCCCTATAAATCGCCGAATCTTACGCAGGTGATGGAGCAGTTCCGCGATCCGGCGAAACTGAAAGGCAACTACTCCTCGGCGGTGTACGTCGGCATTCTCGGCTTCGGCGTGAACACCCAGCGCCTGAAAGAGAAAAATCTGCCGGTGCCAAAATGCTGGAAGGATTTGACCAAACCGGAATACAAAGGCGAAATCCAGATCGCCGACCCGCAGAGTTCCGGCACCGCCTACACCGCGCTGGCGACCTTCGCCCAGCTGTGGGGAGACGATCAGGCTTTCGATTATCTTAAACAGCTCAACGCTAACGTCTCCCAGTACACGAAATCCGGGATCGCCCCGGCGCGCAACGCCGCCCGCGGCGAAACGGCCATCGGCATCGGCTTCCTGCACGACTATTCGCTGGAAAAAGAACAGGGCGCGCCGCTGGAGCTGATCTCGCCGTGCGAAGGCACCGGCTACGAAATTGGTGGCGTGAGCATTCTGAAGGGCGCACGCAACCTCGACAACGCCAAACTGTTTGTCGACTGGGTGCTGTCGAAAGAGGCCCAGGAGCTGGCGTGGAAGAAAGGCAAGTCTTATCAGATCCTGACCAACACCACCGCCGAAACTTCGCCGAACTCGCTGAAGCTCGACGACCTGAAGCTTATCAACTACGACATGGATAAATACGGCTCAACGGACGTGCGTAAAGCGCTCATCAATAAATGGGTTAGCGAAGTGAAGATGGGTAAATAAGCCCGCACTGCGTTCATTTGCCGGGTGGCGGCATCAACGCCCTACCCGGCCTACGACACCGGAAAACTTATGTCACACACACTTGCACTCCATCCCGTGAAAAAGCGGGATGCGATATTCCTTTGGGTTTTATTCGGCTGGCTGGCGTTCGCCCTGCTGCCGAGCTGGAGCCTGGATTACGGTCTGCTGGAGTCCACACAAGATGAAATTCTCGCGGCCTACGGCTGGTCACAGTTCAATATCAGCTGGCTGTGGTATCTCCTGCCGAGCCTGCTGCTGATTCGTCCATGGCAGGAAGCCAGCCGGGAGCAGCGCAGCCGCCACTACCTCGACGCCGGCTGGGCGCTCCTCTGTATGGCGTTTATCGTCGTCAGCGCCACCGTGGAAGGCCGCGGGTTAGGCTACGCCACCCTCGTGCTGTTTGTCGCGCTGGGCGCCATCATGACCCTGGCGCTCACCCGCCTGGAATGGCTGGGCGGCGACCGCTTTGTGATTGGTTCGCTGGTCACCATCGTGGCGTTAATCGGCGTCTTTATCGTCTGGCCGAGCATCGCCATTTTCATCCCGATGTTCACCAACGACGCCGGCGAGTTTGCCCCGCTGGCGTTTATGGCCGTGCTGTCGCAGGCGCATATTGTCCAGGTGATCCTCAACTCCATCGCCCTGTCGATTGCGGTAGGCATCGGCTGCACCTTCTTTGGCCTGGTGCTGGCGATTTACACCACCCGCATCGCAAAGCGCAGCGCGATTATTGGCCGCATTTTCTCGATTCTGCCGATCGTCACCCCGCCGTTTGTCGTCGGCCTCGGCGTTACCCTGATGATGGGCCGTTCCGGCTACGTCACCGAGCTGATGGTCGACTGGTTCGGCTTAACCAACACCAACTGGCTGTACGGGTTTACCGGCATCTGGCTGGCGCAGGTGCTGGCGTTCACTCCGATGGCGTTTATGATCCTCGACGGCGCGATTAAAACCATTCATCCGTCGCTGGAGGAGGCGTCGTACACCCTGCGCGCCAGCCGCTGGCAAACCTTTAACGGCGTCTTCGTCCCGCTGCTGAAACCGGCGCTGGCGAACGCGTTTTTAATTGTCATCGTCCAGTCGCTGGCCGACTTCAGCAACCCGCTGGTGCTCGGCGGCAACTTCGACGTGCTGGCGACGCAAATCTACTTCTATATCACCGGTTCGCAGCTCGATTATCAGGCCGCCAGTACCCTCGGCGCGTTCCTGCTGCTGTTCTCGCTGCTGGTGTTCTGCATTCAGTATATGTGGATCGGCAAGCGCTCGTACGTCACGGTTTCCGGTAAGTCCTATCGCGGCGACGTGCAGCCGCTGCCGGTGACCCTGGTGTGGAGCGCGATCGCCATTCTGGCGGTGTGGATCGCCTTCAACGCCCTGCTCTACGGCAGCATTTTCTACGGCAGCTTTACCGTTAACTGGGGCGTGGACTACACCCTGACGCTGGATAACTTTATCAAGCTGTTCGGCCAGGGGATGAGCGACGGCGCCTGGCCTTCGCTGCTCGATACCCTGCTCTACGCCGGGATCGCCGCGCCGATCACCGCCGCCTTCGGCCTGCTGATCGCCTGGATCGTGGTGCGTCAGCAGTTTAAAGGCAAAAAGACCATCGAGTTCACCACCATGCTGTGCTTCGCGGTACCGGGCACCGTGGCGGGCGTCTCCTATATTCTCGCCTTTAACAGCGCGCCGGTGTACCTCACCGGAACGGCGGCGATTGTGATTATCTCGATGGTGATGCGTAACGTGCCGGTGGGCATCCGGGCGGGCATTGCCGGTTTAGGCCAGATCGACAAATCGCTCGACGAAGCCTCGCTCAGCCTGCGCGCGGGTTCCCTGCGCACCATTACGCATATCCTGCTGCCGCTGCTGCGCCCGGCGATCCTCTCGGCGCTGATCTACAGCTTTGTGCGCGCCATTACCACCGTCAGCGCCATTGTGTTCCTCGTGACGCCGGACACCCGCGTCGCTACCGCCTATATCCTCAACCGGGTGGAAGACGGCGAATACGGCGTGGCGATCGCCTACGGATCGATTCTGATCGTAGTGATGCTGGCGATTATTTTTATCTTTGACTGGCTGATCGGGGAAGCGCGTATCTCCCGGTCAAAAGCCAAAAACCAGGCGTAATGGAGCGCACTATGAGTCAGAAAAATTTTGTTGAACTGCGCAACGTCACCAAGCGATTCGGCAGCAACACGGTTATCGACAATATCAATCTCACCATCCCGCAGGGGCAAATGGTGACCCTGCTCGGCCCTTCCGGCTGCGGTAAGACCACCATTCTGCGCCTGGTCGCCGGGCTGGAAAAACCGAGCGAAGGGCAGATTTTCATCGATGGCGAAGACGTGACCCATCGCTCCATTCAGCAGCGCGACATCTGTATGGTGTTTCAGTCTTACGCCCTGTTTCCGCATATGTCGCTGGGGGACAACGTCGGCTACGGTCTGAAGATGCTCGGCGCGTCGCGCAGCGATGTGAAAGCGCGGGTGAAGGAGGCGCTGGCGATGGTGGATCTGGAGGGCTTCGAAGACCGCTATGTCGATCAGATCTCCGGCGGCCAGCAGCAGCGCGTAGCGCTGGCGCGCGCCCTGATCCTCAAGCCAAAGGTGCTGCTGTTTGATGAGCCCTTAAGCAACCTCGACGCCAACCTGCGGCGCAGCATGCGCGATAAGATCCGCGAACTGCAAAAGCAGTTTGATATCACCTCGCTGTACGTGACCCACGATCAGAGTGAAGCCTTTGCGGTTTCCGATACCGTGCTGGTGATGAATAAGGGGCATATCATGCAGATCGGCTCGCCGCAGGATCTTTACCGCCAGCCCGCGTCGCGCTTTATGGCGAGCTTTATGGGCGATGCCAACCTGTTCCCGGCCGCCTTCAGCGAGGGGTTCGTCGATATTTATGGCTATCGGCTGCCGAGGCCGCCGCATTTTGCCGCCCACGGCGAGGGCAGCGTCGGCGTCCGCCCGGAGGCGATCACCCTGAGCGATCGCGGCGAGGAGAGCCAGCGCTGCACGATTCGCCACGTGGCCTATATGGGGCCACAGTACGAGGTGACGGTAGAGTGGCACGGGCAGGAAATTTTGCTGCAGGTGAACGCGACGCGGCTGCAGCCGGACGTCGGCGAGCATTACTATCTCGAAATCCACCCGTACGGGATGTTTGTGTTAGCGGATGCCGGATGATTGATGCCGGGTAGCGCTTACGCTTACCCGGCCTACGATTCGTGCACGTTGTCGGCCGGGTAAGGCATCAGCCGCCACCCGGCGCAAACTCAACGCCGGGCGTTCAGTTCGGCAATATCCTTCGGCGTCGTGCGGCAGCAGCCGCCAATCAGCTTCGCCCCCGCCGCCAGCCACTGGGGTAAATATTCCGCCAGCGTTGCACAGGCTTCGCCGTGGTGATGCCAGGTCTTGGATACCGCGTCATAGTGCTCCCCGGAGTTAGGATAAACCACCAGCGGCAGAGCCGTCAGGCTATGCAGATGCGCCAGCGCGGCGGTGGTGTTCTCCAGCGCGATACAGTTAATGCCCAGCGCCACCACCTGCGGATAGTTTGCCAGCACACCAACCACTTCCCGCAGCGGCGTGCCGTCGCTGAGATGCTGCGCATCGCGCAGGGTAAACGAGAACCACGCCCGCGCGCGCGGATAGGCGGTCAGCAGCTCCGCCAGCGCCTTCATCTCGGCGAAATTCGGCATCGTTTCGCAGGCCAGCAGATCGGCCCCGGCGTCGAGCAGCGCTTCCACGCGCGGACGATGAAACGCCTGAAATTCCTCACGGCTGCGGACATAATCGCCGCGATACTCCGAACCGTCCGCCAGGAAGGCGCCGTACGGCCCGACCGAACCGGCAACCAGCAGCGCGCCCGCCTGCGGGTTTTCCGCCAGATACGCCTCCCGCGCCTTGCGGGCCAGCTCAACGCTTTTGCCGATCAGCGCTTTCGACTGCGCTTCATCGAGGCCGCGGGCGGCAAAGCCCGCCGGCGTCGCCTGATAGCTGGCGGTGATCGCCACCTGCGCGCCGGCGCGGAAATAGTCGAGGTGAACTTCGCGGATAAGCTCCGGGTTGTCGACCAGCACTTTCGCCGACCACAGGCTGTCGGCAAGATTGCAGCCGCGCGCTTCCAGCTCCGTCGCCATCGCGCCGTCCAGCAGGATAAAGGGCTTTGCGTCAAGGAGGGCGGTTAACGGATTATTCTGCGACATGTTGAGGCTCCTGGGTGAGTTTCCGTGAACGAGTCAGATAATACGCACCATAACACAGTGCCACGAACGGGATCCCGCACCACAGCGCAATCCTCTGACTCGGGTCAAACGCCAGACCCACGCAGGCCACCAGGCAAAGCACAAATCCCAGCGCCGGCACCAGCGGATACCACGGCGCGCGGTAGTGCAGTTCGCTTAGCGCCTTCCCCTGCTGCAGATGGCGACGGCGGAACATAAAGTGCGAGGCGCAGATGCTCAGCCATACCGCCACCACCGCGAAGCCGGAAATCGCCGACAGCGCGACAAACACCGTATCCGGGGCCACGACGCTGGAGAAGAGCGCCAGCACGCCGCCGAGCATGCTCACCGAAATCGCCGTCAGCGGCACGCCGTTTTTAGTTAATTTAGTAAAACAGGCCGGCAGCGTTTTTTCATTGGAGAGCGACCACAGCATCCGCCCGGAGGCGTAGAGGCCAGAGTTGGCCGCCGACAGAATCGCCGTCAGGATCACAAAGTTAAAGATATCCGCCGCGTAAGGGATCCCCACCTTTTCGAACACCAGCACAAACGGGCTTTTCTCGACTCCCGCCTGCTGCATCGGGATCAGCGCCGCCAGCACGAAGACGGTGCCGATAAAAAAGATAATCAGCCGGGCGATGGTGGTGCGAATGGCCACCGGAATGACTTTGTGCGGATTCTCCGTTTCCCCCGCCGCGATGCCGATAAGCTCGGTGCCGGAGAAAGCGAAGTTAACCGCCACCATGGTCATCAGGATCGGCAGACCGCCGTGCGGGAACCAGCCTTCGGCGGTGATATTGCGCAACCCCGGCGCCGGGGAGCCATCCTGCATCGGAATGATGCCGAAGATCGCCGCCCCGCCGAGAATAATAAAGGCAATAATGGTGACCACCTTCACCAGCGAGAACCAGAATTCACCTTCGGCAAAGAAGCGGGTGGAGATAACGTTGAGGGCGAAAATCACCGCGCAGAACACCACGCACCAGACCCATACCGGCACCTGCGGGAACCAGTACTGCATGCAGAATCCGGCGGCGGTGAAGCTTGAGCCAAGCGCGACGGTCCAGGTAAGCCAGTAGAGCCAGGCGACGGTGTACCCGGTCGCCGGGCCGAGATAGCGGGCGGCGTAGACGTGAAACGCCCCGGTTTCCGGCATCGCCACCGAGAGTTCGCCCAGACACTGCATCACCAGCCAGACCACCAGCGCGCCAATCAGATAGGCCAGCAGCGTACCCGCCGCTCCGGTGGTGGAGATGATATAGCCGGTATTAAAAAATAGCCCTGTGCCAATAACGCCACCCAGCGACAGCATAATCAGGTGGCGGGTCTTCATGGTGCGCTTAAGCTGCCCACCTTGTTGTTGTGTTGTTTGCATTTGACCTCATGGGCGTATAGACATCTAAACATCCAGATAAGAGATTCCTTATACCCCGCCTATCGCCAAATTGCAAAGCGGCCGGGCGCGATGGCGCAAAAAAGACGCTGGCGCCCTCATGCACCAGTAACGCCACATTTGCGGGCAGCTGCACCACCGCGACTCTCCCGCCTGGCGCGGTCTGCACCTTTTTTGATCCTCGTTGGCGTAAACCGCCGCGTTTATCGGTGGTATGCCCTGGCATTCTCTTTGCAACCCTCCCGATATCTTTATCTGGCGAGGCAACGAACATGACAGAGCAAACCACAACGCTAAAAAGAACGCTCGGCAGTTTCCGCTTATGGGGGATCGCCGTTGGGCTGGTTATTTCCGGAGAGTATTTTGGCTGGAGCTACGGCTGGTCCCAGGCCGGGACGCTGGGCTTTATGATCGTCGCGCTGGCCATCGCCGCGATGTATTGCGCCTTTATTTTTAGCTTTACCGAGCTGACCACCGCCATTCCGCATGCGGGCGGGCCTTTTGCCTACGCCTACCGCGCCTTTGGCCCGACCGGCGGGTTTATCGCCGGCTTCGCGACCCTGATTGAATTCGTCTTCGCCCCGCCCGCCATCGCCATGGCCATCGGCGCCTATCTTAACGTGCAGTTTCCGGCGCTCGACCCCAAATGGGTGGCCTGCGGCGCCTACATCATCTTTATGACGCTGAATATTCTCGGCGTGGGTATCGCCGCGACCTTTGAGCTGGTGGTGACGTTATTAGCGATTTTCGAACTGCTGGTGTTTATGGGCGTTGTCGCGCCGGGCTTCTCCTGGAGCCACTTTACTGCTAACGGCTGGGCGGGCGCGGAGAGCTTCAGCGGCCTGGCGCTGCCGGGGATGTTTGCCGCCATCCCGTTCGCTATCTGGTTCTTTCTGGCGATTGAAGGCGCATCGATGGCCGCCGAAGAGGCGAAGGATCCGCAGCGCACCATTCCCCGGGCGCTGGGCGGCGGCATCCTGACCCTGACCGTGCTGGCGATTGGCGTGATGATTTTTGCCGGCGGCGTGGGCGACTGGCGAACCCTGGCCAATATTAACGACCCGCTGCCGCAGGCGATGAAAATGGTGGTCGGCAACAGCAGCGGCTGGCTGCATATGCTGGTGTGGCTGGGGCTCTTCGGCCTGGTGGCCTCGTTCCACGGGATTATCATGGGCTACTCGCGGCAGATTTACTCGCTGGCGCGCGCGGGCTATCTCCCCGCCAGCCTGGCGACGCTGAACCGCCGCACCCGCACGCCGCATCTGGCGATCCTCGCCGGGGGCGTGGTGGGCATCGCCGCCATTTTCTCCGATTCGCTGATCACCATTAGCGGGATGCCGCTGACCGCCTGTATCGTCACGATGTCGGTATTTGGCGCTATTGTTATGTATATCACCTCGATGGCAGCGCTGTTTAAACTGCGCCGCAGCGAGCCGAAGCTGATTCGACCGTTCCGCGCACCGCTCTATCCGTGGGCGCCGGCCTTCGCGCTGGCCATGGCGGTACTCTGCCTGGTGGCGATGGTCTGGTACAACACGCTGCTGGCGCTGATTTTCGCCGCCATGATGCTCGGCGGCTACCTGTGGTTTCGCAAGACCGCAGCGGCCCGCCAGCGCGCGGCGGTGGATCCGCAGCTGCGTACGGTCTCCTGAGGAGGCGACACATGTATAAAACCACGCTATCGGGCCAGGTATGGCGCTTTGATAGTCTGAAAACCTTGATGGCGAAGGCCTCCCCTGCGCGTTCCGGCGACGCGCTGGCGGGCGTTATCGCCGGCTCCGCCGAAGAGCGGATGGCGGCAAAAATGGCGCTGGCGGAGGTTCCGCTCACGGAGATTCTCGATAATCCGCTGATTCCCTACGAGCAGGATGAGGTGACCCGGCTGATCCTCGATACCCACGACGCCCGGGGCTTCGCGGCGATTCGCCATCTTACGGTCGGCGATTTTCGCGACTGGCTGCTCGACGACGCCACCGATGAAGCGGCGCTGCGCCAGGTCGCCCGCGCGATAACCCCGGAGATGGCCGCCGCGGTCAGCAAGCTGATGCGCAATCAGGATCTGATCCTCGCCGCCAGCAAATGCCGGGTCGTCACCCGTTTTCGCAATACCATCGGCCTGCCGGGGCGCCTGAGCGTGCGCCTGCAGCCCAATCATCCGACCGATGATATGAAAGGCATCGCCGCCAGCATGCTCGACGGCCTGCTGTACGGCGCCGGGGACGCGGTGATCGGCATCAATCCGGCCAGCGACAGCCTGCCGGTGCTGGCGCAGCTGAACCATATGCTTGACGATATTATTCAGCGCTTCGCCATCCCCACCCAGTCGTGCATTTTGACCCACGTCACCAACACCCTGCAGCTGATTGAGCGCGGCGCGCCGGTGGATCTGGTGTTCCAGTCGGTGGCCGGTACCGAAGCCGCCAACAGCGGTTTCGGCATTAATCTGGCGCTGCTGCAGGAAGCGCGGGAAGCGGCGCTTAGCCTGAACCGCGGCACGCTGGGCAACAACGTGATGTATTTTGAAACCGGCCAGGGCAGCTGTCTTTCCGCCAACGCCCACCACGGCGTTGATCAGCAGACCTGCGAAGCCCGGGCCTATGCCGTCGCCCGCCATTTTGAGCCGCTGCTGGTCAATACGGTGGTGGGCTTTATCGGCCCGGAGTATCTGTACGATGGTAAGCAGATTATCCGCGCCGGGCTGGAAGATCACTTCTGCGGCAAGCTGATGGGGCTGCCCATCGGCTGCGACGTTTGCTACACCAATCACGCCGAAGCGGATCAGGACGATATGGATACCCTGCTGACGCTGCTCTGCGCGGCCGGGCTGACCTTTTTGATCGGCGTTCCGGGGGCTGACGATATTATGCTCAACTACCAAAGCACCTCGTTCCACGATGCCCTTTACGCCCGCCGACTGCTGGGTTTACAGCATGCGCCTGAGTTCGCCGACTGGCTGACGAAGATGCAAATTATTGACCGTCACGGCGCGCTGCGTCTGACCGATGCCCGCCATCCGCTGCTTTCCGTCCTGCCGCAAGGAGAACCGGTATGAATCCTCCCGACGCCTGGAACCCGCTGCGTGAGTTTACCGATGCGCGGATTGCGCTGGGGCGCAGCGGCGCCAGCCTGCCGACCCGCGAAGTGCTGAATTTCGGC
Organism: Klebsiella sp. CN_Kp113; assembly: GCF_040064585.1. NCBI lineage: Bacteria > Pseudomonadati > Pseudomonadota > Gammaproteobacteria > Enterobacterales > Enterobacteriaceae > Klebsiella > Klebsiella sp. CN_Kp113. The sequence continues at coordinate 56,268 of NZ_JBEAID010000033.1, forward strand.
CTCGCCCACGCCCGGGCGCGCGATGCCATTCACCAGCCTTTCGCCAGCGACCAGTTAGTCCAGCCGCTGGCGGAGCTGGGGCTGTCGACGCTGACCGTCCGCAGCGCCGCCAGCGATCGCCATGTCTATCTGAATCGCCCGGATCTGGGGCGACAGCTGAACGAAGAGAGCCGCGCCGACCTCGCCGCCAGCGGCGCGCGCCCCGCCGACCTGCTGCTGGTGATTGGCGACGGGCTGTCGTCATACGCCGTGCAGCGCCAGGCGGTGCCGCTGATTCGCGCCCTGCTGCCCTATCTGGAAACCCTCGGCCTGAGCCTGGCCCCGGTGGTGCTGGCGCACCAGTCGCGGGTCGCGCTGGGCGATGATATAGGCGAAACGCTGAAGGCCAGAGCGGTGGCGATATTGATTGGCGAAAGGCCCGGGCTCTCCTCGCCGGATAGCCTCGGGGTGTATTTAACCTGGCAGCCGCATCGTCAGCGGCTGGAGTCGGAGCGCAACTGTATTTCTAATATCCGTCCGGAAGGACTGAGCTTTGATGCCGCCGCATTTAAACTGGCCTGGCTACTGGAGCAGGCCTTTTTGCGGCGGCTTACCGGAGTGCGCCTGAAAGACGAAAGCGATAATCCGGCGCTGCATGGAAAAATAAAACCGTTGAGCCAGTTAAAATAATAAGTAACGCGGGCAGCAGAATAGATTTTTAATATTATCGAGCGCACCTGAATATTATATTCGGGTGCGCGCTAAAATTGCGGGCTTTCCAGGCCGGGTAAGGCGTCAGCCGCCACCTGGCAAAATGCGTTAACCGTACCAAAAACAGTATTTACATCAGCCTTATGCCCTTTCCTGCAGGTAATAAGAATATTGCATGAGTAAAAACGAAACGGACGTTGTAAGGTAATTCTGCGCATTAAATATATCTCGTTATCTATTCAACATAACAGCCAATAATTCGCCGGATATCCTGGTGAATTATGTCTCGATGTTATGCAGTCATTGATAGTTAAAGATATACCCAAAATAATTCGAGTTGCAGGACAAAACGGTTAACCGTTTTGAACAGCGCTTGCGCTGGCCCTGAAAGGGTGAGTCCCGTAGGGGCGAATCACGCGGCGACGCAGTGAATCCCCAGGAGCTTACTGAAGTAAGTGACTGGGGTGAGCGAGGAAAGCCAACGCACAAGCAACTTGAAGTATGAAGGGTATAAATAATCGACCGACGGTGAGGTAACAATGAACAAGTTTTCCGGGAAAGCGTCTTTAATGGCCACGCTGGTTGCCGCGTGGGTCGGTGCCAGCAGCGCGCAGGCGGCTGAAATTAAAATCGGCGTGGTCTTGCCGCTGAGCGGCGCGCTGAGCGGCTACGGTCAGCCTTCGCAAAAAGGGCTGGATATTATCCAGAGCATTACGCCGACGTTAAAAAACGGCGACACCGTGAAGCTTATCGTGATCGACGATAAGAGCGATAAGGTCGAAGCCGCTAACGCCATGCAGCGCCTGGTTTCCAGCGATAAAGTCGATGCGGTGATCGGCGAAGTCACCTCCTCCAATACCCTGGCGATGACCAAAATCGCCGACGACAGCAAAACGCCGCTGGTCTCCTCAACCGCGACCAACGACCGCGTTACCCGCAACCACCCTTACGTCAGCCGGGTCTGCTTCTCCGACAGCTTCCAGGGCGTGGTCGGCGCTAACCTCGCCTCGCGCGATCTGAAAGCCAAAACCGCCGCCATCGTCTTCGACAGCAGCAACGACTACTCCGTCGGCCTGGCGAAGGCCTTTCGCACGCAGTTCCTGAAAAACGGCGGCACCATTCCTATCGAAGTTCAGGCTCCCGGCGGCAGCAAAGACTTTAAGGCCCAGCTGGCCAGCGTGAAGGCGAAGAACGTCGACATGATCTATATGCCGATCTACTACACCGAAGGGGCGCTGATCGCCGTACAGGCGAAGCAGCTGGGGCTGAGCAAGCCGGTGGTCGGCGGCGACGGGCTGGCGGCGGATCAGGTCTTTTTTGACGTCGGCAAAGACGCGGTCAACGGCTATATGACCACCGACTACTACTCGCCGAACGCCAAAGAGCAAACGCCGGCGGGCGAGGTGTTTATCAAAGCCTGGGAAGCCAAATACCAGCAGCCGACCCACACCTGGGGCGCGATGGCGGCGGACGCCTATAACGTCATTATCAACGCCATGAACCAGTGCAGCGACCCGCACGATCGGGTTTGCGTTAACGAAAAAATTCGCGCCACTAAGGACTTCCAGGGCGTAACCGGCACGCTGACGTTACAAAACGGCGACGCTATCCGCAGCGCGGTCATCAACGAAGTGAAGGATGGCAAGCTGGCGTTTCGTACCGTGGTTAATCCTTAAGGTTTTATAAGGGATATCAGATGGATGGTGCCATTTTTCTCCAGCAAGTGGTCAATGGAATGAGCCTTGGGGGCATGTACGCCCTGATTGCCATCGGTTATACGATGGTTTATGGGGTGCTGCGCCTGATCAACTTCGCCCATGCGGACGTAATGATGGTCGGGGCGTTTACCACCCTGTTTTTGTTTTCTTCCATTGGGCTACCCTTCGGGGTAGCCGTTTTCCTGACCCTCGCGCTGTGCGGCCTGTTCGGCATGCTGATCGACCGGGTGGCCTATCGCCCGCTGCGTCAGGCATCAAAAATCTCCATGCTGATCACCGCCATCGGCGTCAGCTTCTTCCTCGAAAACCTGTTCAACGTGCTGTTTGGCGGCAGCTCGCGCTTCTTTTCCGCACCGGAATTTTTCAACAACACCCGCGCCTTTGGTGACGTGATTATCACCAACGTGGCGTGGATCGTGCCGCTGATCACCGTCCTGCTGCTGCTGGCGATCCTCTGGCTGCTGTACCGCACCCGCTACGGGATGGCGATCCGCGCGGTGGCCTTCGACGTTAATACCGTGCGCCTGATGGGCATCGACGCCAACCGCATTATCTCGCTGGTGTTCGCCCTCGGCAGCAGCCTCGCGGCGCTGGGCGGGGTGTTCTACTCCATCAGCTACCCGACCATCGACCCGCTGATGGGCGTGCTGATCGGCCTGAAGGCCTTCGCCGCCGCGGTGCTCGGCGGAATCGGCAGCGTCACCGGCGCGGTGCTCGGCGGCTTTATTCTCGGCTTTACCGAGGTGGTGGCGGTCGCTCTTTTTCCCGAGCTGGGCGGTTACAAAGACGCCTTTGCCTTTATGTTCTTGATTCTGGTCCTCTTATTCCGCCCGGTTGGCATTATGGGCGATGAACGTCTGGAAAGGAGCCGTTTCTGATGCTCAACGCTACGACTACCGCCGGGGCGCAGCTGCGCAACCTGGTCATTATTGCTCTCTGCGTCGCGCTGCTGGCCGGGATCAACGTCGTCTTCAACGACTACATTATTCGCGTCATCAGCACCATTTTCGTCTTTATGATCCTCGCGGTCAGCTATAACCTGATCAACGGCGTGACCGGCCAGCTGTCGCTGGAGCCCAACGGCTTTGTGGCGGTCGGCGCTTACGTCACCGCCCTGCTGATCCTCCCCAGCGACAGCAAGCTGGATATGTTTGAGATGGCCTCGCCCAGCCCGTGGATCCTCGTGCTGCACGCCGGGTTCCTGCCCGCACTGCTCATTAGCGGCCTGTGCGCGGCGGCGCTGGCGGTTTGCCTTGCCCTGCCGGTCTTCCGCGTGCGCGGCGACTACCTGGCGATTGTGACCCTCGGCTTCGGCTTTATCATTAAAATCCTCGCTATCAACAATCCGCAGATCACCAACGGCGCCATTGGCCTCAACGATATTCCGCAGCAGCCGCATCTGCTGTTCTGGTGCGGGCTGTTCGCCCTGCTGGCGACCGGGATGATTTTGCAGCTGGTATGGTCGAAGTACGGGCGAATGATGAAAGCGGTGCGCGACGACGAAGACGCAGCTATCGCCATGGGCGTGAACACGTTTCGCATTAAAACCTGCGCCTTCGCCACCAGCGCCTTCTTCGAAGGGATCGGCGGCGGCCTGCTGGCCTCGCTGCTGACCACCATCTCGCCGGGTCTGTTCGACTTTATGCTCACCTTCCAGCTGCTGATTATTATCGTGCTCGGCGGCCTGGGCAGCACCACCGGCGCGCTGCTCGGCACCGTACTGGTGGTCGGCAGCGGCGAGTGGCTGCGCTTTCTCGACCAGCCGCTCCAGTTCTTCGGTCACGATCTCGGCGCGTATCCGGGCCTGCGGATGGTGGTGTTCTCGCTGCTGCTGCTGATCATCATGCTGTTCGCCCGCGAAGGTCTGCTGGGCAAAAAAGAGATTTGGCAAGTGGGCAAAAGGGGCCGCGGCTATGGCGCAAAATAAGGTCATTTTACAGGTGCAGGACGTGACCATGCAGTTCGGCGGCCTGCGGGCCATCGACAGCGTCAGTTTCCACGTCGACGAAGCGGAAATTTTTGGCCTGATTGGCCCCAACGGCGCGGGCAAAACCACGATGTTCAACGTCATCACCGCCAACTATAAGCCGACCAGCGGCAGCGTGACCCTGGCGGGAAAGTCGCTGAAGGGGCTGAAGCCGAACCGGGTGGTCAACGCCGGGATCGCCCGCACCTTTCAGAATATCCGCCTGTTCAACTCGATGACGGTATTAGAAAACGTGATGGTCGGCCTCGACAGCGCCAGCCGCTATTCGCTGCTGGAAGCGGCGCTGCATATTGGCCGCTACTTTCCCGCCGAGCGGGCGGCAAAGGCCAAAGCGATGGCGATTCTGGACGATATCGGTATCGCCCATTTCGCCGACGTGCAGGCCACCAACCTCAGCTACGGCAACCAGCGCAAGGTGGAGATCGCCCGCGCGCTGGCGACGTCGCCAAAATTGCTGCTGCTCGACGAGCCCGCCGCCGGGATGAACCCGAAAGAGACGGAGGATCTGGCGGATCTGATCTTCCGCATGCGTAACGATTATCAGCTCAGCGTACTGCTGATCGAGCACGATATGCCGTTCGTCAACAAGCTGTGCGAGCGGGTGATGGTGCTGGAGTACGGCAAACCGCTGTTTAGCGGCCTGATGTCCGAAGCCATTCAGGATCCGGACGTGATTTCCGCCTACCTGGGGGACGTTCGTTATGCTTAGCGCGCGCGAGTTAAAAGTGTTTTACGGCGTGATTCAGGGGCTGAAAGGGGTGGACATTGATATTCACGACCGGGAGATTGTGACCCTTATCGGCAGCAACGGTGCCGGGAAAACCTCCACCCTCAACGGGATCGTCAACCTGGTGCGTTCCACGGGACGGGTCAATTTTCTCAACGAGGATATTTCCCGCAGCCAGACGCATCAGATTGTGCGTAAGGGGCTGGCGCTGGTGCCAGAAGGACGGCGCATCTTTACCAACCTGACCATCGAAGAAAATCTGCGCATGGGGGCCTACAACAATCTCGCCGGCTTTACCCGCCTGCGCGATCGCATGTACAGCCTGTTTCCCCGGCTGAAAGAGCGGCGCAGCCAGATGGCGGGAACCATGAGCGGCGGCGAGCAGCAGATGCTGGCGATCGCCAGAGCGTTGATGAGCGAGCCGGTACTGCTGATGCTCGATGAGCCAAGCCTCGGCCTGGCGCCGAAAATTGTCGGGGAGCTGTTTGCGACGATTAAGCAGCTGCGGGAAGAGAATATTACCGTGCTGCTGGTAGAGCAGAACGCCACGGCGGCGTTGACCATCGCCGATCGCGCCTATGTGCTGGAGAATGGGAAGATTATGCTCTCTGGTCCGGCGCCGGAGGTGCTGGCGAATCCGGAAATCAAACGGATGTATCTGGGGGGATAAAGCTGTTCAGGGCTGCGGCTTCGCTTCCTGCGTCGCCGCAACCGCAAACAGCCTCGCGCTACACAAAGCACACCTCGTTCCAGTAGGCTTCACGCGTCCTGCGCCGCTCAGTATGTTTTATCATGGCGAAACCACCTTGTTTCAACGTTGCCGAGCTCAATTCCGTAGAGACTGGCGACCGGTAATATTGCCTCCATGATGCGTTGGGTATCCTGCTGACCGGCTTCACCGCCGGATCCAGATAAAGAAGCCAGCCAGCCCGTTATGCGTTGCCACAGCGCCACTTTCATTTTTCTCCTCCGTCGGGAAGCATTTTTGCCTGTGTCTATTTCAACCACAGTTGACGGCGGGCGGGAAATATCAATTCCGGATTTGTAATTCTGTGGGATGCATATTGGGGCCTTTCCCGGATTGCGACGTAAACGTCTTATCCGGGCTACGCGACCCCAGACAACTGAGGCCCCGTAGCCCAGCCAAGCGCAGCGCAGCGCAGGCTGGGAAGGACCCGCTGCGTTTGCCGGAGCCTGATTTGTAATTCTATGCGCAAGGGTTCCGTTCACTCGCAATCTGCAGAAAATGCCTCACCGCTACCCGTGAACGGGTAAAGGGGGAGAAAACCGTCTCCCCCTTTACAATCCCCGCGGTCCCGCAAAGAAATCGGTGCTGCGCACTGCGCTCACCTCCCGGTCCTCAGCCTGCGGTCGGCTCAACTCGACATCACTGTCTCGATTCGCCTCTGGCCGCCATCCCTGGCGGCCAGCCCTTGTCTTCCGACCTCCGGTTCGCCGATTTCAGCGGGCACCAGGGCATCGCTGCGAGTCTTGTGATTTCAGAAAGATACCAATAGCTGACGGAATGTCTCCCCAGTTTGGTAGCACAGAGCCGGGTAAACAATATCCACAACTTTGTTAAGATCTTTTTCGTTATAGATAAGAACTTTTTCTTCTTTGCCGCCGACGGGCGATTTGTGGGAGCGTGATAAACACAAAACAAAACAGGGATTCAGGGGAATAACAATGCGCATTGCAAAAACAAAAATCGCGCTGGCGCTGGGCATGCTGGTGCTCGCCGCGCAGGCTCAGGCCGATCAACTAGCCGATATCAAAGCCGCCGGCGTGGTCAAAGTCGCCACCTTCGACGCCAACCCGCCGTTCGGCTCGGTAGACCCGAAAACGCATAAAATCGTCGGCTACGACGTGGACTTCGCCGAAGCGCTGGCAAAATCGCTCGGCGTCAAGCTGGAGCTGGTCGCCACCAACCCGGCCAACCGCATTCCGCTGCTGCAGTCCGGTAAGGCCGACCTGATCGTAGCCGATATTACCATCACCCCGGAACGCGCCCAGGTCATTGATTTCTCAACGCCTTACTTCGTGACCGGCCAGCAGTTCCTCGTCCCGGCAAAATCGCCGGATAAGCTCGATGATTACAGCAAAGCGCGCATCGGCGCGGTAAAAGGCACCACCGGCGAACAGGCGCTGCATCAGCGTTTCCCGCAGTCGCGCGTGCTCTCTTATGACGATATTCCGCTGGCGCTGACCGCCCTGCGTAACGGCAACGTGCAGGCCATCACCCAGGACAGCACCATCCTCGCCGGACTGCTGGCGGAAGCGCCGGACAAGGCTAACTTCAAAATCATCCCCGACCTGCTGAGCAAAGAAGAGATTGGCGTCGGCGTGAAGAAAGGCGAACCGGCCCTGCTGAAAGCGGTCAATGACGAGCTGGTCAAGCTGGAGAAATCCGGTGAAGCGGCCAAAATTTACGACGTCTGGTTTGGCCCGAGCACCAAAACCCCGCAGCCGCGCGCCTTTACTATCGAAGCGAAATAAGCAGAGAAAGATGATGTTATCGGCTCTATTTTCACGCTCCGCGGCATCGTCCGCGGATTTTTCGCATCTGCAGCGCGCCAGCATTGAGTTTCGCGATGTCGCCAAAAGCTACGGCGACCATCGGGTGCTGAACGGCGTAAATTTACAGGTTGAACCCGGCGAAGTAGTGGCGATCCTCGGCCCTTCGGGATCGGGCAAATCAACCCTGATCCGCCTGATCAATCAGCTGGAATCCCTTAGCGGCGGCGAGATTCTGATCGACGGCAAACCGACGCGCCAGCTTACCGGCAGCGCCCTGCGCCAGCTGCGCAGCCGGGTCGGCTTCGTTTTTCAGCAGTTTAATCTCTACGCCCACCTGACGGCGCAGGAGAATATTACCCTCGCGCTGGAACGCGTTCACGGCTGGAGCAAAAGCGCCGCCCGCGAGCGCTCGCTGGCGCTGCTCAGCCAGGTTGGCCTGGCGGATAAAGCCCGGCAGATGCCTGCCCAGCTCTCGGGCGGTCAGCAGCAGCGGGTGGCGATCGCCCGCGCCCTCGCCTCCTCGCCGCAAATCATTCTGTTCGATGAACCCACGTCGGCGCTGGACCCGGAGATGATCGGCGAAGTGCTGCAGGTCATGAAAACCCTCGCCCACAGCGGGATCACCATGGTGGTGGTGACCCACGAGATGCAGTTCGCCCGCGAGATTGCCGATCGGGTGGTGTTTATCGACGGCGGCGATATTCTCGAAGTCGCGCCGCCGGCCGAGTTTTTCGCCCGGCCGCAGCACGCCCGCACCCGCCGTTTCCTGCAGAAGGTGCTCGATCCGCTGCACCAGGAGAGTGAGGCGTGATCCCACATCTCGACTGGCATGGCGTGCTGAGCGGGCAGCCGCTGCAGTGGATCATCTCCGGTTTTCTCACCACCGTCTGGGTCAGCGTCGCGGGGATGATTCTGGCGACCGTGCTGGCCGTCCTGCTGCTGGCGCTGCGTCTCGGGGGCGGAAGGCCCGGCCGCTGGCTGGTGGCGGCCTGGGTTTCACTGTTCCGCAATACGCCGCTGCTGGTCCAGCTGCTGTTCTGGTATTTTGCCGCCTGGAATCTGCTGCCGCTGGGGGCGCGAGATTTTATCAACGACGACCACAGCTGGTCGATTCTGCCGGGCAACGTCTGGTGGCTGACGCCGGAGTTTCTCTGCTCAATGTGGGGACTCGGGGTCTTTACTTCGGCGTTTCTGATCGAAGAGATCGCCTCCGGGCTGCGCGCCGTTAGCCACGGCCAGCGGGAAGCGGCGCTGTCGCAGGGGTTTACGCCGTGGCAGGAGCTGCGCCACATTCTGCTGCCGCAGGGGCTGGCTAACGCCTGGCAGCCGATTATCGGCCAGTATCTGAACCTGATGAAGCTCTCCTCGCTGGCGAGCGGTATCGGCTTCGCCGAACTGACCTATCAGGTGCGGCAAATCGAGAGCTACAACGCGCATGCGCTGGAGGCGTTTGCCGTCGGCACCGCGCTGTATCTGGCGCTTGGGGTGCTCATGGGCGTGGCGCTGACGCGTCTCGGTCCGGGAAGGGATCAGCAAAGGAGAGCCGGCTATGAACGCTAACCTGGCGGTTATCGTTGATAACCTCGATTATCTGCTGTGGGGACGGCTGGCGGACGGTATTCCCGGCGGCGTGGTGCTGACGCTGCTGATGGCTATCGGCGCCGCCGCGCTGGCGCTGCCGGGGGGCGTGCTGCTGGCGGCCATCGCCTGGCGCTACGACGGGATCGTGCGGCGGCTGCTCTTCCTGTGGGCGGAGATTATTCGCGGCATCCCGCTGATCTTCGTCATTTTCTGGCTGTGGTATCTGCTCCCCATGCTCACCGGCAGCGACCTGCCGGGCGCGGTCACCGTCACGGTGGCGCTGGCGTGGTTTACCGCCGCGTCGGTGATGCACTCGGTGCTGGCGGGCCTGCAATCGCTGCCCCGCAGGCAGTACGAAGCGGCGCTGACCCAGGGTTTTGCCCCCGGACAGACGCTGCGCCTTATTCTGCTGCCGCAGGCTCTGCGCAACGTTCAGCCCTCGCTGGTAGGGATATTTATCGGGCTGCTCAAAGACACGTCGCTGGCGTTTATCGTCAACGTGCCGGAACTGACCACCGTCGCCGGGCAGGTCAATAACCGGGTGCAGATTTACCCGCTGGCGATATTTGTCTTTACCGGCGCGGTTTATTATCTGCTGTGCTGCGGCCTGAGCCTGCTGGCGAACCGCCGCTATGCCGGGCGTACGGTTTAGCGACGAAGCGCGAAAAAAGCTGCCCGGTTAGTTCACCGGGCAGTCTTTGGTCATTTTTATAAATTTATCGTTATAGATGATGTAGTGGTTCCCCGGTTGGCGCAGCGAGGCCTGGCGAACAACGTCCCCGGGCCGTAAATACCATGCATCCCCTTCCTCTTCCGTCGTATCGCACCCGGGCTTGATCAGCAGCTTAAACCAGGTATTCCCGGTATTGCTGACGGTGCCCGCCGCCCGATCGTAGGCCCACTTGAACCGTACCTCGCGCGGGCGCACAACCAGAATCGTGTCCATCACCACCACCGGATCCATACTCACCTCGGTACCGCTTTTATTGCGCATCACGTAATTGCGGGTGGGTATTTCACGAAAGGAGACCCGGTAATAGCGCTCACGGTCATCTTTCGGGCCGTGGTAGTAAAACTTAAAATACTCGCTCTCCCCCGCCTGCAGGGTAAGCTGACGCGGGGCAAACAGCAGCTCGCCGTCCGCCGGGCGAGAACGCACCTCTTTGCCGCCGGGGCGGTCGATAGCGACAATAGAAACCCGATACAGTCGGGCGCTTTTATTGTTATTAATCACCCGTTTAGACGCGAAGTTATCTTCCGCCGCCAGCGAGAAAGTTAAATTACCCACCGAGATGGCCTGCGCCGCGGTCGCGAAGCCGAGCGACAGCAGGCAGATAAGCATCCGCAGCAAATTAGTTAATGTTACGCCACGTCGCCTGAACATGAATTTCTCCTGAAGCACTCACTTCACCAAACCAGCCGTTATCTTCCACCGTGCGCAGCGATATCGGGTTATCCATCGGAATGGAAAACGTCACCGTCGTTTTGTCCATCTGCCCGACGTCGCCGGAAATATCCGTCCACGGCGTGGTTAACCACAGGGCGTCGGTCATATCGCGCCAGGTATCATCGCATCCGGCATCGTAGGTTTTGATGGTCCCGGTCTGGGTGGTAAACGCCAGCGTCGCCGGGAACGGTACTCTCGACGTGCCGTCGGGTGAACTAAAAATACAGTATGAACGTCCGCCGATCGCCTGCGTTGGCCCGGTCACTTTAATGAGCACTTCATCGGCGGCGGTTTTGCCGCTGGTGGTGACAATATAGCCAAAGTCCAGCGACGGCTCGCCGCTGCCCACGTAGCCTTCGCGCGTCGGCGCCGAAATGTACTCATCGGAAATAATGCTGATGCTGAAGTCGCGCGGTTTAATAATCAGGGTGTTGGAGGTCGAAAACTCGTACCAGCCTGACTCCGGCGAGGTGGTGTTATAGAAACGGAAATTAAACAGGTCTTTGGTGTTCACGTCGCTGATGCCCAGCGTGACCATCTGCTTAAAAAAGTTGCTCGAGAAAAATACGTAAACCGAGTCAGATGATTTCATCTCATTAAACGTATAGTACTGGGAGATGCCGCTCACCGGCTTCCATGAATTCCCATCCAGGCTGAACTGCATATCATAACTTCCGACCGCGGAAGCCAGCGCCGAGTTGCTGATTGCCGGAAAAATATGAATTGAGGTATTACTCAGGCCATTGTGCTGCAAATTATAGTTCACCATTTTGCAGCTCAGACCGGAACGGGAGCCGATAGTCTGGGTGCGGCAGTCGGCGTTCCCCTCGCCCAGCGTCGGGACCCCGTCGCTGTTGATAAAGACTTCCGCCAGCGCATGGGTGTTAATCAGCTTCAGGTTTGCCGCTTTAGTATGGGTGACTTTGCGCACGTACCAGTAACCTGAAGCCTGATCTTTACAGCGCGCGCCGCTGCTGGCGTCGTAGCTCACCGACGTCATGCAGGAGTTGATGGTCATCGAGAAGCTGCTGCCCACCGACATCTGCTGCAGATACTGGTAGAAAGCGTCGGACATCATGCCGTGCATCCACTTTTGTCCGCCGGGGGTCACCGTCGCGCCGTAGAAGCCGCTGGCATCGCTGGTTTGCGGCAGAATCAGGCTGGTGGCCATATCGCAGCCCGCATACCAGTTGATACAGCGCAGCCCCTGTAACGGATGAGATGCGGGAGAGTTATCCAGCCACATATCGAAGAACCAGTTGGCGTACAGACCGGTGTTATAGCCATTGTCGATATAGCCCAGGCTCTGCTGATAAATGGTGCCCGAGCCGTTATATTTCAGCCCGGTCCAGCGGTTAGCCCCGGTCATGCGCGGGTCCAGCCCGCCGCCCGGGGTGACAAAGAAGTTATCGTCCGAGTTGTTTTCCACGAAAACAAACTGCATAGTCGCCGCATCCGGCCAGGTGGTTTTGGTGACCGCGGCGTTGACCCGCGTCACGCACAGCGCCGCCGTGAACATCACTAAACATGCCAGCCATTTAGCTTTCATTACCTTCTCCTGTCTGCTGCGTGCGGGCATAGGTGGAGAGGCCGCTACAGACCACATCGCCCACCCACACCGCGCCGCGCGCCTGGCTCAGCTCCAGCGCCACTTCGCAGCTCTGGTTTTTACCGTAACTGAAATCGATGGTGGGATATTTTTTATCCACGTCCATCACAAACTCACCGTTCTCATCGGTGCGGGTACGACCGATATGGTTATTAATCCGCGCGTTAGCCAGCAGCGTGCCGTCTTCCGCGCGGATACGCCCGGAGACCGTCACCATCTGCTTCACTTCCGGCTCAATCACCGCCACGTTGCCCGGATAAAGGGTCAACTGGCTCTTACGCCCGGTCACGATATCGTAGCTATCGAGCGAGTTTTTACTGTTCTGCAGCTCCACTTCATAACGGCTGTACGGCGACAGCGGCAGGTAATTACGGTTGCCGGAGAGCTGCACAATGCGGCCGTTAACCTTGGCGCTAAGCTTGCCGTCATCCTCAAGGCCGGTTTTGAAAATCACCCCGGCGTTGCCATCGGTGCGGCCGCTGGCGGCGATATTTTTCCCCTGCCAGCCCACGCTGCCGTTGGCGGTCAGGTTGGTGTTCACATAGCCATCCACGCCGCTGTTCACATTCAGCGTGCCGGTGGAGTAGCGGGTATCAAACTGAGCATACGCGCCGCCGCTGAGGGTTTTGTCATCGCCGGTATCGCCGGAAATGGCGCGCGAAACGTTCGCGCCGATGGTGCGAATACTGCCTTCATCAAACTGTTTACGCGCCGACAGGTTGGCCATGGTGTAACCGTTCTGGTGCGTCATCCCGGCGCTGAACCAGTTGCCGAGCGGCAGCGAGAAATCGAGCGCAATATATTTCCCGGTGCTGGCGCTGCTGTCGCCGTTATTAAAGCGCTGTACGCCCGCGCGCAGGCCCAGCGATCCCCATGAGCCGGTGTAAAGCGTCTGGTAGTAATCCGCCGTGTAGTAATGGCTGTTATAGCGGCGGTCGTCGTTATAGCTGATGCTGAAGGTACCCAGCTTTGACCAGAGTGAATTGAGGTTCAGCGTGCCGCCGATAGCCCGGTTGTCGGCATTACTGCGCCGTATCCGGTCGCCAATCTGCGTTTTTTCCTGGTTGACCCACACCGAACTAAAGCCGCCGGGCAGCGTGGCGCTGATGCTGCCGATGCTGCTCCAGGAGCTGTCGCTGGCCAGCATATTCTGCAGGTTCACGTTAATGGACTCGGTGATCGGCAGGGTCAGGCGCGTCTCGGCGACGGCGTTGTTATCATAGCCGTAGCCGGTGGCCGCCCAGCTTAAGGTGCTGAACGACCCGGAGGCCGAGGCCCCCGCCAGCCAGCTATCTTTTGCCGAAAGCGTTTTTTTACCGCTTTCGGACCAGCGATCCATATGGAAGCTGCCGCCCCAGAATTGCCAGGCCAGCGGCGCGCCGGCGCCGCGTCCGCGGCTGAACAATTTATTGACCCGCTGGGTGCGTTTGCTGACCACCCGGCCGTTCACAATCACTTCAACATCGACATCATAAATCCCGTACGGCAGGCCGCGGGTGTCGACTTCATGGTTACCCATGGCAAAGTTCTGCACGCTCATCAGGCGTCCGTCGCGGGTCAGATGGACTTCCCCGGCGGCGGGTAAAAAGGCGACCACCGGCGTAGCCGACTGGGTGTTATCGAACACCGTCGAACTGGCCTGGTTGCCCCAGGAAGCGCCGTAGATCTTCCCTGCCGAAACGGCGGTCATCGGGCCAAGGGACTGTAAATTCCAGGTATCCAGCATCCCGCCCGCAAAGCGGTGACCGGCAAAGTCGCGTTCATACATCGCTTTATAGACGTCGCTGTCCTGATTGCCGGAGCCAATACCGTAAAGCGAGCCGTCCAGCACCACGTGGTGCTCGCGCAGCGCGGTAACGTTGTTCAGCGACAGATAGCTGGAGGTATTATTGCCGCCGTTGCGCATCTGGTTGTTATAGACCCCGAGGTTATAGTTCAGGGTGCTGCTAAGGGTGTTGACGCTGGACTGACCGATATCTTCGCTGCGCGAGCGCAGCACCGTACCCAGCGCCTCTTTTTTTACCACCAGCTGCAGAAGCAGCTGGCGCAGGCTGAGCTGTAGCCGGGCGTCATCCGTCAGGCTAATGTTAAGATCTTTGCTGAAAGCTTCATTGGCCAGCGCGGTCAGCTGTTTGCGGGTCTGCTCGCTGACGGTGGCGTTATTATCGTTTTCTTCCAGCTGAATCTGCCGAACGCGCAGAACGCCATTATCCAGCCAGATAAAGGCATTGCCGATCCGCTGATCGTCCTGGGTACCGGTGCTGCCTTCAAGATGAATAAACAGTGGGATGCTCATTCCGTCCTGCAGCGCCTGGCTGAAGGCCTGAGGGATAATCACGCCGCCGATTTGCTGTACTTTGTCGGTGGCGGCAGTGACGCTAAACGGAACCAGCAAAATGACCATGCCGGAGGCAAGGAGTGTTTTTAATCCTGGAGCGTTCCCTGGTAGAGCCATAATGTTGATCCGTCAGAAGAAATGTCTATTTCACGGGAACAAACTGCTCGCCCTGCCAGAGCGCGACCCGTCCTTTTTTATCCGCCACATTCACGCGCGTGAAGCGCCGTTCTTTTCCCGGCATCAGGAAATAATTTTCCTTGCACTCTTTACCGTCAGCCGGCTTCAGACACGGGCCGTAGGCAAGAATGCGCAACGTCGCGTTACCGGTATTGACCAGCGTGCCGTTGGCGTACTGATAGCGGAAGTTGGCTTTTCTTGGCGCGACCACCAGGATGGTGCCGATCCGCGCCGAGGCCGTCGCTACCGCGCTGCGGGTCGAGCCATTGCGCTGAGCATCGCTGAGCGCCTGATCGAACCAGACAATGCGGTAATAGCGTTCTTTATCGTCCGCCGGGCCTTTGTAGAAAAAGCGGATCACGTCGCTGGCCTTCGCGGGCAGCAGCAGACTGGCGGGGGTCAGTAAAATCTCGTCCTGCTTATCCATCGGGATCACCTTGCCACCGTCCAGCGGCGAAGAGAGGCGTTCCATATGGATGTTAATTAAGCGACCGCTGTCGGTCGTGTTCTTGATCTCTTTGCTCAGCGTGCTGCTGCCGCTGTTCATAAATGAAGAGATATCGCCCACATCCAGCGCCAGGGCTGGCGTCATTGTGCTGAGCAACAGGCCGATGGCCAGAATGTGTTTTTTCATATGAATTCAATCCGTGAAATAAGGCAGGGGGAGCCCCCCTGCCTGGTGCTACGAGAGGATCAGCTGGTCCAGGTCGCGTCGAACTGTACGCTGACGTCACCGCTCCAGATACCTTCCGGCAGGGAGCTGTAGTCAGTAACAGCAGCTGTGCCATCGGTGGTGCCGCTGATGATGGAGAACGTGAAGCCGTCCTGAGCGGTAGTACGACCCGCGACGTTATAGCCGTTAGACAGCGCGCTGAGGTTGCCGCCCAGGATGCCCGCCGCGGTGTCGATCATGGTGGTGTCAGCCGTTTTTTCGACCGCAGCGCCGTTGTAGTCAACGCCCACGCTCAGGGTGGAACCAGAGGTATCCAGCTGAGTCAGGGTGTTGGTGATCAGACGAGAGGTCAGTTTGAATGCGGTCGCGGTGGCGTCGCCTTCGATAGCCACATCAAACAGGCCTTTCTGTGAGTTAAAGCCTTTAATCCCTTCGGCATACTGGAAAGCCAGGCTGCCCAGCGGAGTCACCACCAGCTTGCTGGTAGTGTCTTTTTTGGCGGTTGCGGACCAGGTAGCGACTGCCTGAGCAGTAACGTCAGCTGCCTGAGCGACACCCATACCGGCAAACGCGGTTACCAGAGCAATTGCAAGAACCTTTTTTTTCATAGCTTTTTCATCCTGAGTTTATTAAGGGACCTGATGTCCCACGTCTGTGTGCATTCCCGCCATAGTTCAGGCCGCATCATTATTATCTGCGACGCAAATTATTTTGGGTGTTACGACCTGGTGCACAATTTTAAAAACAACGTTTATTACTAATTACAGCGCTAACTTATATATCTTTGAATACAGTTTTGCCTCGGCATTTCGCCGATGGGTATAAACCGTTTTCACACTACAATTTTCAATCTTGGCAATAGATTTCGGGTGCATTCCCTGTGCCGTCATCCGAATTATTTGCATTTCCCTGTTGGTAATTTTGTCTTTCTTTATATCTTTACGTAGAAAACGGCCGTTGATAACGTATGCCAGCTCCTGACGAATATCCTTGGCTAAGTCCACATAGACCACGCCACGAATAGCACCATTGTAATACCAGTAGTTGGCCAGCGCTTCCGAGCGCCTCGCGGCAATTAATACAATTTGCTTGCCTTTCATTTCAGCCAGCCACTCGCTATCGCGGCGGATAAAATAATTCAGCGAACTGGCGCTAAGATTAATAAATACAAACTCCCGGCGTACCTTTTCAAGCGACAGGTAAATCAGGTCATCAATATCAATAATTAGCTCAGCGAGTCCTTTTAAAAAATAGCTGTCATGCGCTGGCCAGATGCACTGGTCCAAAGAATATTTATAATCCATATAAAGTTAAACCCCATAGTCCTGGAAATCTTGAACGTATCACAACACTGCTGATAGCCCAGGCCTGCAAAGTCTAAGTCAGCAAATTCCCTCTTTAATATATTCAATCAAAATTCAAAATAGTATTGCTAGAGATAAAGAGCACTAAATGACTTGCTTGTTTCTTGTGTTACCAAATTTAGGATTTTTCTCCATGTGTGTCAATAAGTGCGCAAAGGGCTAATTACCGACCAGGTCAATTTAAGTCAGAAGAATAAAAATAAGGATATTGAGTTAAACACAAAAATCATTGGTTTTCATACGGTTATTGGTGGGATATGCGTAGATTCTTAAGTGAATATTATATGTTCCAGGATCTTAGCCATTAGTTGTTAAGACTATTCTTAACCTCACTTTTATTTAAAAAAGCGAAAAAACCGAATAAATTCAAAAAATAAGAACATAAAACCAATAAACAACACAAAATCAGTGGTTAATTTCATTAATTAGCGTAAATAATGGAATTACACGCCGCACAAAAGGGATAGTCACCGACTAAAAATTTTCCGCCGCGAATCGTAATCCAGTACCTGAAGATTATCTACTCGGTTAAACCGACTCAGATATAAGAATTGCACGAGCGTCCAGAGTCGTCCCGTTGTACCCGCGGCGATAGCATTACCCGGCTAATGTCGCATAAAACGCGTCATCTTTATCAGATGAAATACGTATCATTATTAATCTCATGCGCTATCGCGTATTAAAGGTAGGCAGAGTATTCTCAGATGCCCGATTGCTGATGCAAAAGTGTGATCTATGACGAACTTTTTTTCCAACAAATAGGCCAGCTTTCGCATCCGTTCACTATTTGTTCGCCTTACTGTCATCCGGCAGTCATATAAAACACCATTAATAGTGCCCAGTTTACTGACGAACCTGGACGCATTTATGAACAGTTCCCTGGCTGCGGTGGCAGAAACCGATTATCAACCGTTTACGCCGCCCTTTATCGACAGGCAGCGTAAGGTCCTGAGCGTACGCAACCTGAGCAAATCCTACAGCGCGCAGCAAACCGTACTGGACGGCATCAGTTTCGATCTTCATGCGGGCGAGCTGGTTGGCGTCATTGGCCGCTCCGGCGCCGGAAAGTCAACGCTTCTGCACGTACTGAACGGTACCCACAGCTCCAGCGGCGGCGAGATCCTCAGCTATCCGGAAGTGGGTACGCCGCAGGACGTATCAAAGCTGTCGGGCCGCGCGCTAAACGCCTGGCGCAGCCAGTGCGGCATGATCTTTCAGGATTTCTGCCTGGTCCCGCGTCTCGACGTTTTGACCAACGTGCTGCTGGGTCGCCTGCGCCAGACCTCCACCCTGAAATCATTATTCAAAGTTTTCCCCGACGCGGACCGCGCCCGCGCCATCTCCCTGCTGGAATGGATGAATATGCTGCCGCATGCGCTACAGCGGGCGGAAAACCTCTCCGGCGGGCAGATGCAGCGCGTGGCGATTTGCCGGGCGCTGATGCAAAACCCGGGTATTTTGCTGGCCGATGAACCGGTCGCTTCTCTCGACCCGAAAAATACGCAGCGGATTATGAATGTCCTTCGCGAAATTAGCGAACAGGGTATCAGCGTGATGGTAAACCTGCATTCGGTGGAGCTGGTGCGTGAATATTGCACGCGGGTCATCGGTGTAGCCAAGGGCAAGATTATTTTTGACGATCATCCCACGCAGCTGAATCAGGATATTCTGCATCGGCTGTACGGCGATGAAATTAGCCAATTGCATTAAATTTCACTCACACGGGCAAAATAATGAAAAAGTACATCACTGGCGCAGTTCGTTTATCCGCAGCGGTTGCAGGCATTATGATGGCGTGGCAGGCAAGCGCTGCTGAACAGCCTAAGGAATTAAATCTTGGCATCCTTGGCGGTCAGAACGCAACCCAACAAATTGGTGATAACCAGTGCGTTAAACAGTTTCTTGATAAGGAGCTGAAGGTCGATACAAAATTACGTAACTCTTCCGACTATTCCGGCGTGATTCAGGGATTGCTGGGCGGAAAAGTTGACGTGGTCTTAAGTATGTCGCCGTCATCATACGCTTCCGTTTATATTAACAATCCTAAAGCCGTCGATATTGTCGGGATTGCCGTAGATGATAAAGATCAGTCCCGCGGCTATCACTCGGTGGTGATTGTCAAAGCCGACAGTCCATATAAAAAGTTAGAAGATCTGAAAGGCAAAGCGTTTGGCTTCGCCGATCCGGACTCCACTTCCGGCTTTTTAATTCCCAACCACGCCTTTAAACAGCAGTTCGGCGGCACGTCGGATAATAAATATAATAACTTCTTCTCCAGCGTGACCTTCTCCGGCGGCCACGAGCAGGATATTCTGGGCGTGCTGAACGGTCAGTTTGCCGGCGCGGTGACCTGGACCTCGATGGTGGGTGATTATAATAGCGGCTACAGCGTCGGCGCCTTCAACCGACTGATTCGCATGGATCACCCGGATTTGATGAAGCAAATCCGCATTATATGGCAATCGCCGCTGATCCCGAACGGCCCAATCCTGGTCAGCAATTCCCTGCCTGCTGACTTTAAGGCCAAAGTCGTCACCGCGATTAAAAAGCTGGATACCGACGATCACGCCTGCTTTATCAAAGCGATGGGCGGTACGCAGCATATCGGCCCGGGCAGCGTAGCCGATTTCCAGCAGATCATTGATATGAAACGCGAACTGGTTACCGCGCGTTAATCCCGCCCTGACGCCGTCGCCCGGCCAGTCTCGCGGGCGGCGGCGACTCGTTGAAGACACAGCGACGCATGAATAATACCCATACCGAATTCGAACGCTATTACCAGCAGGTCCGCTCGCGGCAAAAGCGCGACACCTTTAGCTGGTCCCTGCTGCTGCTGGCGCTCTATTTTGCCGCCGGCAGTATGGCCGAGTTTAATCTCTTTACTATCTGGCACGCGCTGCCCAATTTTCTCGATTACATGTTTGAGACGCTGCCGACGCTGCACGTCGCCGACCTGTTTGCCGATTCGCACACTAAAGGCTCTCTGGCTTACTGGGGCTATCGTCTGCCCATTCAGCTGCCGCTTATCTGGGAAACGCTGCAGCTGGCGCTGGCGTCCACGCTGGTGGCGGTGGCGATTGCCACCCTGCTGGCGTTCGTTGCGGCCAACAACGCATGGTCCCCTGCCCCGCTGCGTTTTGCCGTCCGCGTGCTGGTGGCTTTTCTGCGCACCATGCCGGAGCTGGCGTGGGCGGTGATCTTCGTGATGGCTTTTGGTATCGGGGCGATCCCCGGCTTTCTGGCATTAATGCTCCACACCATCGGCAGCCTGACCAAGCTGTTCTATGAAGCGGTAGAGAGCGCCCAGGATAAACCGGTACGCGGCCTGGCCGCCTGCGGCGCGTCGCATCTGCAGCGTATCCGCTTTGCCCTGTGGCCGCAGGTGAAACCCATCTTTCTCTCCTACGGCTTTATGCGCCTCGAAATTAACTTCCGCTCCTCAACGATCCTCGGGCTGGTGGGCGCGGGCGGCATCGGCCAGGAGCTGATGACCAATATCAAACTGGACCGGTACGATCAGGTCAGCATCACGCTGCTGTTGATTATTATCGTGGTATCGCTGCTGGATATGCTATCCGGCCGCCTGCGGCAGTGGGTTCTGGAGGGGAAAAAATGAGTCAGTGGCAAAATCAACCGGATATCGCCGCCAGCCGTCGCCAGCATCGGCATTTATACCAGGCCCAGGGGCGCTATCTGCGCTACGTCGGCCTGCTGACGCTGGCCAGCGCCCTCTACTATGTCTGGTTCTTTATGCAGTTCGGCATCAGCGGCGAGCAGCTCGCCACGGGGCTGCAGCAAATCAGCCGCTATCTGCTACGGATGTTCGTCTGGCACGACTTTTTCAACTGGCCGTTTCGCTATTACTTCACGCAAATCGCCATTACCCTGGCGATTGTTTTCGCCGGGACGCTTACCGCGACGGTCATCGCCCTGCTGCTCTCGTTTCTGGCGGCGCGGAATATTATGCGCGGCGTGATTCCGGGAACGATCGCCCTGCTGATGCGCCGGTTGTTCGACGTGCTGCGCGGTATCGATATGGCTATCTGGGGGCTGATTTTTGTCCGCGCCGTGGGGCTCGGGCCGCTGGCCGGGGTGCTGGCGATAATTATGCAGGATACCGGGCTGCTGGGCCGACTGTACGCAGAGGGACACGAGGCGGTTGACCGCTCGCCGGGACGCGGCCTGACGGCGGTGGGGGCGAACGGTTTGCAGAAGCACCGTTTCAGCATTTTTACCCAGTCTTTCCCGACGTTCCTGGCGCTGAGCCTGTATCAGATTGAATCGAATACCCGTTCCGCCGCGGTGCTCGGCTTTGTCGGCGCGGGAGGCATTGGCCTGATTTATGCGGAAAATATGCGTCTGTGGAACTGGGACGTAGTGATGTTTATTACCCTGCTGCTGGTGGCGGTGGTGATGGCGATGGATACGCTGTCCGCCTGGCTGCGCCGCCGCTATATCGGCGGCAGCGCGGTGCCGCTGTTTAAAGCTGATTAGTTTTTTCCCGGAGGCGGTGCTGCGCACCTGTCCGGGCTACCCAAACGGCACGAAAAGTAGCCCGGGTAAGGCGTTTACGCCGCGACCCGGGGGAAAAATCACAGCCGCCACGCCAGCACCGGCCACTGGTGCTGCGCGTTCGCCGCCGCCAGCTGCGGGCACGGATTGACCAGCCGTACGCGGTCGGCATGCAGGCACAGCGGCAGGTCGTTGATCGAGTCGGTGTAGAAGGTCACCTCCCCCGAGTATTCAGGATGCGCCTGTTGCCACTGCGCCAGGCGCACCACCTTCCCCTGCTGATAGCTCGGCGTACCGGCAATCACGCCGCTATAGCCGCCGTCGGCCATCTCAACGTCAATCCCCAGCGCCTGTTCGATACCCAGCTGCGCCGCCACCGCCTGCACCAGCAGGCTGACCGAGGCCGAGATCACCAGCATCTGCTCGCCTTTAGCCTGTAAAGTCCGAATCAGATCCCACGCCTGGGGATACACGCGCGGCATAATCTCGTCGCGCACGCAGCGCGCCAGCAGCGCGTCCACCTCCCGCTTTGCGACGCCAATCAGCGGCGCCTGAATCAGAGCCACATAATCGGCGATATTCATTTCGCCGCGGTCGTAGTCGTCCATCAGCATCGTTTCCCGCGCCAGGTAATCGGGATCGTTTACCCAGCCTTCGCGCACCATAAAGCGGCTCCACAGCGTACTGCTGTCGCCCTTAATTAACGTATTATCCAGATCGAAAATGGTCAGCGTTTTACCCATCGTTTATTTTCCTTTATCGGCCACGGCGTCTGGCGAGAGCATGCGCAAGAAAAATGACAGCAGAATGACCCGGGCTACTCTCGGATGGATGCGCAGCGCCGCGTCCCTCATTATCCCCACACGCTCATCACCAGCAGCACGGCAATCAGCAATAGCGGATAAATTCGCACATGCCAGCGGTCCGGTAAACGCGCCAGCCAGCGGGAGGCGATTTTTAACCCCAGCCAGCTTCCCGCCACCAGCTGCGCCGCCGCCGACAGCCAGATATTGCCGACAAACCCATTCGGTAACGCCACCGGCGACAGCCAGGCCATCAACAGCCAGGTTAGCGTCGCCGTTGCCGCCAGCGGCAGCGTCAATACATTGGCCATCCCCGCAGCTTCAGCCATCAGCACGCCGCGACGGCGCATCAGAGGGACGGTCATCACGCTTCCACCCACGCCGAGAAAAGAGGCGATCAGGCCAATGATCCCCCCTACCGTTAGCTCATGCGGCACCGTCGGTATCACCCGGCGGGATGGCGGGGTCATAAATCCGGCGCGAAGGTAGCAATCGGCAACAGTTGCCAGCAGGTAGATAACGAACAGCCAGCGGATCCACGCCCCGCTCGCCTCAAGCGCCAGCAGCGCGCCCGCCGTTCCGCCAACGGCAATGCCGATGAGCATGGCCCATAAGCGGCGCCAGCGGAGGGTACCGGTACGCGCGTGTCGCCAGCTCGCCAGCAGCGCGGAGCAAAGCATGACCAGCGCCGAGGTGGCGACGGCGATGTGCATCGCCTGTTGCCCGACGACGCTTTGCGCGCCCCACGCGCCGGTCACCAGGAAATAGAGCAGCGGGACGGTAACGAAACCGCCGCCGAAGCCAAAGAGCCAGGTGGTCACGCCCGATAGTATGCCGCACAGAAAAAGCCAGTCGCTCATTCGCACTCCTCCACAAAAGGAGGTAACGATATAGAATAACGCCGTGGCCGGCTTACGCTTTAAAGCCAATCTATTACGAATTTCAGCCAGGGCTATCTTCATGCGCAACGTTGCGATTAATGACGTCGACCATCTTCCTCGCCGGGTGCTGGCGCTGGGCAGCGACTATCCGCCCAACACGCTTCTGGAGCGACATAGCCACCGCCGGGCGCAGTTTCTGTACGCCATGCACGGATTAATGAAGGTCGAAACGGACGACGGCCAGTGGCTGGTGCCGCCGTTCAGCGGGGTCTGGATCCCGGCGACGAAACCGCATCGCGTCTGGATGCCCGGCGTCAGCACCCACAGCCTGTATATTGACGCGCGGGACGCCCCGCGGGAAAGCGAACGCTGCGAAGTCTTACAGGTTTCTCCGCTGACCCATCAGCTGCTGCTGGCCGCCTGTCAGCTACCGCTGCTGTATGACGAGAGCGGGCGCGATGCCGCCCTGATTGCGCTGCTGCTCCATGAACTGCGCGCCGCCGCGCCGCTGCCGATGTTTACGCCGCTTCCGCAGAACAGCCACCTCGCGGCGCTATGCGGCGATTTTCAGCGCCAGCCGAGCATCCGCAGTACGCCGCAGCAGTGGGCGCAAAAACTGAGTAAAAGCGTACGCACGTTTAATCGTCTGTTTCGCCGGGAGACCGGGATGGCGTTTTGCGACTGGCGCCAGCAGGCATGCCTGATGTACGCCATGACGGCGCTGCGTGAGGGGCGTTCGGTTACCGAAGTCGCGCTCAGTCTGGGCTATGAGTATCCGGCCGCCTTTACCGCGATGTTCCGCAAAGCGATGGGCTATTCGCCGATGGCGTTTATCCGCCAGATAAACGGCGGACCGGCACACGCCAGCCCGCCGTAGTCGCGGATTACCCGGCTGCGCGATGCAGCCAGTCGAGCAGCGCGTCCACCGAGAGCTGAGCAGGCGCGCGGGATGCTGGCTGCCCCGGTTTAATCAGCAGCAGCGTCGGCAGGCCGCGCACGCCGAGGTCGCTCGCCAGATCCTGATGCCGGTCGGCATCCAGATAGCGCGTATCCAGCTGAGCAAGCCGCGGGCTGAGCTTTTCATGCGCCAGCAGCTGCCAGAGCTTGCGGCAGTGCACGCAGCGTTCCGCGCCGACGAACAGCAGCACGGGCCGTTCGCTCTCCAGCTCGCCCGCCGCGCTTATCGGCGTGAACGCGCTTTCCGCGACGCGGAACAGCTTCGGACTGCGGCGCAGGGTATCGTTATCGGTCGCCACGCACAGCGCATCAGCGCTTTTACTGTACGGCTGTACGCCCGCCACCCGCACCACGCTCTGCGCCGGACCGGCCGCCGCCGCGCCGGGCTGGCGCAGAGTACGCACGTCCACCGCCGCAATCGGCGTCTCCTGCGGCTGCGCCAGCTGCGGGATCCAGCCGTAGGGAATGCGGTAGGCGCGATAGACCATATTGTTGTTCAGGGTCTTGCCCCAGAACGGCGAAATATATTCCCAGACAATTTCGTGGTCGCGGGTCACTTCGAAAATGCGCCCGTTCGATCCTTCGTTAATCAGGGTATTGCCGTTTTCCAGGCGCTGCATATTGCTGATGTAGGGACTGTAAAAGCGGTACGAATCGGTTGGCTGCGGCAGATCCGCTTCATAGGGCGAGTAGCGCCATTCGATATCGAGGGTCAGCGGGTTGATCTCCAGGATCCGTGAATAATCGCGCCAGGCGTTTTTCACCCCGTCCGCCGACGCCGGATTCGGCGCGCCGTATCCGGCCCAGCCGCCGTTATCGAAAATCAGGATATTACCCGCGCCCGGCAGCCCCTGCGGGATCATATGCGCATGGTGCTGGCCGATGATCCAGCCGATATGTTTCAGCTCCGGTTTGCTGTAGTCCGGGCCCAGCTGCCAGACGATCTTGCCGCTCTGTTTGTCGATAATGGCAATAATGTTGGATTCGCGGGCGTCCCAGATAATGTTGTCGGGATGAAAACGCGTATCGCCGGCGTCGTACCACTTATTCGGCCCCAGCGCCGACATCGAGTTGATATGCATCCAGTCGCCCATTCCGCCGCCGCTGGCGCGCATATTCGGATTGTTGTAGAGCGCGGTGCGCGCCGCATCGTCGAAGCCCAGCTCGTGAAAATGGTCGCTGCAGCGCCACTCCCACACCACGTTACCCTGCCAGTCGACTTCAATGATGGTGTCGTCCAGCAGCAGCTTGTCGGAGATCGCTTCATTCACCAGATTGGTGTGGGCGAGGATCAGGGTATTGCCGCCATCCACCTGCGGCTCCAGCCCCGGTGCGTAATAGCCCACCGGGTTGCCCGCCCGCTGATAGTCATGATGCGCGCGCGCCATCCAGCGCGTGGCGTTGCCGGGATCGCTCACCTGCTCGTAGCGGTCGAATTTCCAGGTGACGTTGCCTTCCCAGTCCACCTGGATCAGATCGAGCATATCCTGCATGCCGTAGCGCGGGTCGCGCTCGCCGCTGTGGCCAAGGATTGCGCCGCCGGGCAGGATTTTATTGGGAAACCCGTGCAGTTCAGGCCATTCGCGCACCACGTGGCCGTTCATGTCCACCAGCACCGCGCCGTGTTCGGTGGCCTGGAAAAGGGTATAGCCGCTCCAGGCGCGCT
Source organism: Klebsiella sp. CN_Kp113 (assembly GCF_040064585.1). Classification (NCBI taxonomy): domain Bacteria; kingdom Pseudomonadati; phylum Pseudomonadota; class Gammaproteobacteria; order Enterobacterales; family Enterobacteriaceae; genus Klebsiella; species Klebsiella sp. CN_Kp113. The sequence continues at coordinate 81,915 of NZ_JBEAID010000033.1, forward strand.
GCGGATCGTAGAGGGTGGCGCCGGTCGGGTAGACGGAAGGATGTCCCATATGTTGCTCCTTAAATAATAGAATCAGGCAGAAGTAATCAGGTTGCGAATCTGGCGGCAGGCTGCGATAAACGCGGCATCATCGCGCTGGCGCGGATGGGGCAGCGCCAGGCTTACCACTTCCCGTATCCGCCCCGGACGCGGCGAAAGCACGACGACGCGATCGGCCAGGGCGACGGCTTCTTCCACATCGTGCGTCACCAGCAGCGTGGTGGTTCCCGCGCGCTGGTGGATCTGTAAAAGTTCCTGCTGCAGGGTGTGGCGCGTCAGGGCATCCAGCGCGCCGAAAGGCTCGTCGAGCATCAGGATCTGCGGACGGGCCACCAGGCCGCGGGCAATGGCCACCCGCTGGGCCATGCCGCCGGAGAGCTGCGCGGGCAGCGCGTTGACGAATTCGCTGAGCTGCACGCGCTCCAGCATTTCCAGCGCCCGCTGGCGCTTCGCCGCCCGGCTGAGCTTTTCATCCGCCAGGCCGAGCATCACGTTGTCGAGCACGTTAAGCCAGGGAAACAGGCGCGGCTCCTGAAACACAATGCCGCGCTCTTTGCCCACGCCGGTGACCGGCTCGCCATTAATGCAAATATCGCCCTGGGTCGCTGATTCAAGGCCTACCAGCATCCGCAGCAGCGTCGATTTACCGCAGCCGCTGCTGCCCACCAGCGCCACCAGTTCACCGGCGGCGATATCCAGGCTGAAATTCTGTAGCGCCGTCACCTGTTGCCAGGATTTACGCACGTGGCGAAAAGAGACCAGGGTTGAAGAGGTCATAGCTGCTCCTGTTGACGCCAGCGGGTGGCGCGCATTTCCAGTAAACGTCCGGCTTTATCCAGCGCCGCGCCGGTGATACCGACCAGCACCATGCCGCAGAGAATGGTGGGCATATCCAGCAGCTGCTGGGCATTGATCATCAGGCTGCCGATGCCGACGCCGGAGGACATGAAATATTCCGCGCCGATATTGCCAAGCCAGGCGTAAATCAGCGCCAGCCGCAGACCGGCGAAGATCCCCGGCGCCGCGCCGGGAAGAATAACCCTGCGCAGGCGCGCTAACTCGCCCAGGCGCAGTACCCTGGCGACTTCGTCGAGCTGCGGGTTACGCTGAAGCACGGCCTGCAGGGTGCTGAAGAACATCGGAAAGAACGACGCCAGCGCGATAAACACGATTTTGCCGCCGTTATCGTTGCCCACCCATGCGGTCAGCAGCGGCAGCCAGGCAAACAGGGCGATATGGCGCAGCACGTTGAGCGTGGGCGTGAAGATTTGCCCGGCGCGCGGGCGCAGCGCCAGCAGCAGTCCGCAGAGCAGGCCCCCCGCAATCCCCAGCGCGCCGCCGACAAAGGCTCGCCCGAGGCTTGCGAGCATCGCCGCGGTCAGCTCCCCACTCAGGGCGCCCTGAATAAAACGCGTCGCCACCGCCAGCGGCGAAGAGAACAGCGCGCCATCGATCCAGCCCCACGAGCTTGCCAGCTGCCACAGCGCCAGCAGGACCAGCGGCAGCTGCAGCGCCCGCCAGCTGGCCTGCGGTTTCCACGCCAGGCGTCCGGCGGCAGGCTGCGGCCAGAACACCAGACGAGCACAGGCGCGGTTCGCCGCCCACTCCATCAGCATGCCGCTCAGGCCAACCACCGCAATGGTGACGAAGACGATATCCAGCTGAAACAGCTGGCGACCCCAGACCATCAGGTAGCCAATGCCTTCCGAAGAAGCCAGCAGTTCGACGACGATAAGCGACACCCAGGCCTGGGACAGCGCCAGACGCAGGCCGGTAAACCAGCCCGGCAGGCTTGCGGGGATCACCAGCCAGCGCAGCCGCTGCCAGCGGGAAAAGTTCATCACCTTTGCGGCTTCGCTCAGGGCCTGCGGCACGCCGGCCACCGCCTGCTGCGTGTTAATGGTCATCGGCACTACGGTGGTTTTGATGATAACCGCCAGCTTGAGGCCGTTATCAATCCCGAACAGCACCATAAACAGCGGGATCCAGCCGAGCGTCGGGATTTGCGCCAGCGCGTAGAACAGCGGTTCAACCCGCTGCGCGGCGGCCGGCACCAGGCCGAACAGCGCGCCGAGCAGCGTCCCAGCAATGGCGCCCAGCAGCAGGCCAAGCGCCAGATGCTGAAGGCTGAATCCCCATTGCGCCAGCAGATCCCCGCTCAGCAGCGATAGCGCGGTATCGGCAACCACCGACGGCGCGGGCAAAATTTGCTCCGGCATCCATCGTTCGCGGGCGGCGATGACCCACAGCAGCAGCAGTAACGCAGGCAGCAGCCACGGCCAGCCGTTAAGCCTGAAGCCCGGCCTGCCTGGGGCATCGGTTCTTAAGATCATCTGCGACATATCGGTCCACTTTTCGGCAAGTTATGCCGCTATCAAAACGTGACTTCTCCTTCGCCGCCATTGCGTAAGGCGAATAATCCCGATGCATCGAATGCATTTCAGCCTGCCGGGCGCGCGGCGTTTGATTTAGCTTTTTTTCACCCAAGCTTGGCGAATAAAAGCATTTAACACGCAGCCCGTTGGCTCTTTAGGGTGAGAAAAAACTCAGGAGAGCAACACGTTATGATGAAAGCATTTTTTAGCCGCACCGTGCTGGCGCTGGTGGCGGTTATCGGCCTGGCGGCCAGCGCGCAGGCCGAAGCGCTGCGTACCATTCGCATCGGCGTACCGGACCAGAGCGCGGGCAGTAAACCCTTTATTGAGGGGCCGGTCGGCATGGCGTTTATCCGCCATCAGCTGGAAGAGGTGTTTAAGCCGCAGGGCGTGGAAGTGCAGTGGCAGTTTTTCAAAGGCGCGGGCCCGGCGGTAAATGAAGCCTTAGCCAACCGCCAGCTGGATTTTGTCTACCTCGGCGATCTGGCGGCGATCATCGGTAAAGCCAACGGGCTGCCGACGCGCCTGCTGCTGGGCAGCCGCGGCTCGGAATCCTGGCTCGCGGTAACCAAAGCCTCGGGGATTAAAACGCTGGCCGATCTGAAAGGCAAACGGGTCGCGGTATATCGCGGCACGGCGGACCAGCTGGCCTTTGACCGGGCGCTGCAAACCGTCGGCCTCAATGAGCGCAGTTTGCAGACGATCAACCTTGACTGGAACGCCGGCAAAGCGGCGCTGGCGGCCGGTCGCGTCGATGCGGTGTGGGGCGGCGTTTCGCTGCTGGCGCTGCGCGGCGATAAGATTGATGTGGTCGTCAAAAGCGGTGACTCCGGCCGCCAGAACACCACTCAGGCCGGGTTCCTCGGCACGCAGACGTTTATAGACGCCTGGCCGCAGGCGACCCAGCAGATCGTTAACGTGTTGGTGAAGAACGCCGCGGAAATCAGCGACCCGGCCAATCGCGACGCCTGGTCCGCCGAGATGGCGCAGCAGAGCCAGATCCCGCAGGCGCTGTTTCTCGAAGAGCTGCAGCCGCAGGATCTGAACTTTACCACCTCGCCGCGTATCGATCCGTTCCTGACCGACAGCTTTAGCAATAGCGTCGAACAGGCTAAATCCGGGCGGCTAATCCGCAGCGCTTTTGACGTCAGCCAGTGGGTAGACGGCCAGTTTGTCGAGCAGGCGCTGAAAGCCCAGGGGCTGGAAAACCGCTGGCCGCAGTACGATGCCAAAGGCCAGGCGAAAAACGCCGGTTAACCCCTCTCCTCCTGCGCCAGCAGCTGAAGCTGATGCTGACGATCGGTATGAAGGATAATCTCAATCAGCTTCTCCACCAGCGGCGGCTGGGCCGCGTGAACCGGAGAGATAATGGCAAACCGGGTCTGCATCAGCCGCCACTCCTCAGGCAGATCGCTGAGCTCCAGCTTAACCAGACGATGGCTGTGCTGGCATAGCGCGAAGCCGTCCTCGCTGGCGAAGCTAATCGCGTTGGTCTGCGCGAGGGTGGCAAGTAGCGCGTAGATATGATCGCACTGAATCGCCGGGGTAAAGTCCTGCTGCTGGCTGAGGGTCGCCAGCACCTTGCGCACGCCCGGCGGCAGATAGGGGGCGGCAAAGGGGTAGCGCAGCATCGCCTGGATAGAGACCGGCCCCTGTTTGGCCAGCGGATGATCGGCATGGCAGACGAAAAAGCAGCGCTGCGGGCTGAGCGGCTGCACGCGCAGCTGCGGGTCGAGCTCGGCCTGCCAGCTGTCGGCGACCACAAAAGGGTAGAGCTGAGAGGTCAGCGCCTGATGCAGCGCCAGCCAGTTATCAATCTGAAAGCGCACCCTCGCCTGCGGCAAAAGGCGATGAAACTCGCCGACGGCGGCCGGAATCAGCCTTGCGGCAGGGGCCGGGCCGCAGCCAAAAGCGACCTCGCCGTTTTGCGCATCGTCCGCTTCGCGCAGCTGGCTGCTGAGCTCCACGTTCAGCTCCTGAAAGCGGCGGGCGTAGGGCAGCAGCTTTTGCCCGTGCAGGGTGAGCGTCGGTAGCTTGCTCTGGCGATCGAATAACGGATGACCGACGCTCTGCTCCAGCGCCTGAATGCTGCGGCTGAACGCCGACTGCGACAGGCACACCGCCTCCGCCGCGCGATTAAAACTGCCGTATTCAACTAACGCGACAAAGTTGCGCAGTTGGCGAAAATCCAGATGCATTAGCCCGCCCCACTCTCTCTTTTAGTCTACAAAAGTACTGGAGGGCAGCCTGGCGGCGCAATGGCGGGATGATGAGGATCTTTCACCTTGCGCTGAAACGGAACAGACGCGCGACACGCGGATATTTGTGAAATATTGTTTCACAGAGAAAAAATTTATTAATGGAAGATGAGACGGTCCCGGCGAAAATAAAGGCCGCCGATGTTCACCGCGTATCCAACCTATATTATTTACGTAAGGTTTCGTAAATTTTGCTTTTGGTCATTCTGAGGCCGTAGCGAATCGGCTATAAAATATCACGGCCCGTTTTCAGTGACGAAAAACAATGATATGAAGCCCAGACTCTCTCACGCGCTATTATTTGTTCCTTTTTTGCTTTTGGCAGGATGTTCATCCTCATCGAAACCGCATAAAACCGCCGCCCAGAGTAGCCACGCGACCATCGACGGAGGTTCTGACGATCTGATCCCGGTGATCGCCGCGCTGCACGATCAGATGCATACCTGGGAGGGAACGCCCTACGAATGGGGCGGGACGGAGCAAAGCGGGGTCGACTGCTCCGGGTTTGTCTGGCGTACGCTCAAAGATCGCTTCAACCTGCCGATGGAGCGCATCACCACCCGCGAACTGCTGCATATGGGAGAACGCGTGAGCCCGCGGCAGCTGCGGCCGGGAGATTTGGTTTTCTTCCGTATTAAAGGCGGCATGCACGTCGGCTTCTATGATACCGACCGTAATTTCCTTCATGCCTCCACCAGCCAGGGCGTGATGCGCTCTTCGCTGGATAATCCGTACTGGCAATCGGTATTTTATCAGGCGCGCCGCCTGCCGAAGGAATATAACGCGCAGATCACGATGAATAACGATAATCTGCATCTGGCGAAAAACCGTTAATCAGCAAGAATAAAGCCGCCCTGTCACCACGGCGGCTTTATTGTTTTTTACCGGCGACGGCTTAGAACTGGTAGGTCATACCGACAGCGACGATATCGTCATCGTTGATCCCGAGCTTATTATCGCTCTTCAGCTGGTTGATTTTGTAATCCACAAAGGCGTTCATGTTTTTGTTGAAGTAATAGGTCACGCCAACGTCAATGTAGTTGACCAGGTCTTCGCTCCCCACGCCCTCAATATCCTTGCCTTTTGACAGCACGTAGCCCAGGGACGGACGCAGGCCGAAATCGAACTGGTACTGCGCCACGGCTTCAAAGTTCTGCGCTTTATTGGCAAAACCGCCGCTGATTGGCGTCATTTTGCGGGTTTCGGAGTACATGGTCGCCAGGTAGATATTATTGGCGTCATATTTCAGGCCGGTCGCCCAGGCTTCCGCTTTTTTACCCGTGCCGCGGGCCAGCAGGTTCTGATCGTTCGTGCGATCGGAGCTGGTGTAGGCCGCGCTGACGGCGAAGTCGCTGCCGCCGAAGTCGTAGCTTAAGGCGGTACCGAAGCCGTCGCCGTTCTGTTTCTTGGCTTCACGGCCTTCGTTTTTACCCTGATATTGCAGGGTCAGATCCAGGCCATCCACCACGCCGAAGAAGTCGGTATTGCGGTAGGTTGCCAGGCCGCTGGCGCGTTTGGTCATAAAGTTATCGGTCTGCGCGGAAGAGTCGCCGCCGAATTCCGGGAACATATCGGTCCAGGCTTCGACGTCGTACAGCGCGCCGAGGTTACGACCATAGTCAAATGAACCGTAGTTTTTGACTTTCACGCCGGCGAACGCCAGACGCGTTTTCTGCGAAGAGTCGCTTTCAGTTTTGTTGCCGGAGAACTCCGATTCCCAGCGGCCGTAGCCGGTCAGATCGTCGTTAATCTGCGTTTCGCCTTTGATGCCGAAACGAACGTAGGTCTGGTCGCCATCTTTGCTGTCATAGTCGCTCATATAGTGCATCGCTTTGACTTTGCCGTAGACGTCCAGTTTATTGCCGTTTTTATTATAAACTTCTGCCGCCTGCGTAGCCGAAGAAGCAATAAGACCCATCATCATTAATGCCAGTGAGCTCTTTTTCATTATTCAGTCCTGGTGATTTATTTATACGCGCTAATCAATTCCGGGCGGAAGCCCCGTCAAAAACTGCAGGTTTTTTAACGCTCTAATATTAAAAATTTATGACAATATGGAACTTTTTCTAAAAAAGGGTATTAAATTATTTCCGTCATGAATATGTCACACTTCCCCGCCAGAATGCCCGATCCGCGCAATGAAGTGGTTCGTCCACCACGCCAGGTGTTGGCAAGCGGGCTGACTCCTGTTACAACATCAACTCGATATCGAAACTCCTTTTTGAACGGCAGAGAATCATGAGTGATAGCCAGACGCTGGTGGTAAAACTGGGCACCAGTGTTTTAACGGGCGGATCCCGCCGCCTGAACCGCGCCCATATCGTTGAATTAGTGCGCCAGTGCGCGCAGCTGCACGCGATGGGTCATCGAATTGTGATAGTCACCTCCGGGGCGATCGCCGCCGGACGTGAGCACCTCGGCTACCCGGAACTGCCCGCGACCATTGCGTCGAAACAGCTGCTGGCGGCGGTCGGCCAGAGCCGTCTTATCCAGCTGTGGGAACAGCTGTTTTCTATTTATGGTATTCACGTCGGCCAGATGCTGCTGACCCGCGCCGATATGGAAGACCGCGAGCGTTTTCTCAACGCCCGCGATACCCTGCGCGCGCTGCTGGATAACAATATCGTGCCGGTCATTAATGAAAATGACGCCGTGGCGACCGCTGAAATTAAAGTCGGCGATAACGATAATCTTTCGGCGCTGGCGGCAATCCTCGCCGGCGCCGATAAACTGCTGCTGCTGACCGATCAGCAGGGCCTGTTTACCGCCGACCCGCGCAACAACCCGCAGGCCGAGCTGATTAAAGACGTTTACGGCATCGATGACGCCCTGCGCGCCGTCGCGGGCGATAGCGTGTCCGGTTTAGGTACCGGCGGTATGGGCACCAAGCTGCAGGCCGCCGACGTCGCCTGCCGCGCGGGCATCGATACCATCATCGCCGCCGGTAGCCGTCCGGGGGTGATTGGCGACGTGATGGAGCGAATCTCCGTCGGGACCCGCTTCCACGCCCAGGAGTCGCCGCTGGAAAACCGTAAGCGCTGGATTTTCGGCGCGCCGCCGGCGGGCGAAATTACCGTGGACGCCGGCGCGACCCAGGCAATTCTCGAACGCGGCAGCTCCCTGCTGCCGAAAGGGATTAAAACCATCACCGGCAACTTCTCGCGCGGCGAAGTGATCCGCATTCGCAGCCTTGAAGGCCGCGATATCGCCCACGGCGTCAGCCGCTATAACAGCGATGCGCTGCGCCGCATCGCCGGGCAGCACTCGCAGCAGATCGATGCCATTCTGGGCTATGAATACGGCCCGGTCGCCGTCCACCGTGACGACATGATTATCCGTTAAGGAGCTGAAAATGCTGGAACAAATGGGCATTGCTGCCAAAGCGGCCTCGTACAAACTCGCGCAGCTTTCCAGCCGCGAAAAGAACCGGGTGCTGGAAAAGATTGCCGACTATCTTGAAGCGCAGACCGACGCGATCCTGCGGGCTAACGCTGAGGATCTGGCGGAAGCGCGCGCCAACGGTTTGAGCGAAGCGCTGCTTGACCGCCTGGCGCTCAACCCGGCGCGCCTGAGCGGGATTGCTAACGATGTTCGTCAGGTCTGCAGCCTGGCGGACCCGGTCGGTCAGGTGATCGACGGCGGCCTGCTGGACAGCGGCCTGCGCATTGAGCGTCGCCGCGTGCCGCTGGGCGTGGTGGGCGTAATTTATGAAGCCCGTCCGAACGTGACCGTCGACGTCGCCTCTTTGTGCCTGAAAACCGGCAACGCGGCGATTCTGCGCGGCGGTAAAGAGACCTGGCGCACCAACGCCGCCACGGTGAAAGTGATTCAGCAGGCGCTGCAGGAGTGCGGCTTACCGGCGGCCACCGTGCAGGCGATTGAGAGCCCGGATCGCGCGCTGGTCGGCGAGATGCTCAAGATGGATAAGTATATCGATATGCTGATCCCGCGCGGCGGCGCAGGTTTGCATAAGCTGTGCCGCGAGCAGTCGACGATCCCGGTGATCACCGGCGGTATCGGCGTCTGCCATATTTATATCGACCACTCCGCCGACGTGGCCGAAGCGCTGAAGGTTATCGTTAACGCCAAAGTGCAGCGCCCGAGCGCCTGTAACTCGGTCGAAACGCTGCTGGTGCATCAGGATATCGCCGAACGCTTCCTGCCCGCGCTGAGCAAGCAGATGGCGGAAAGCGGCGTCAGCCTGCACGCCGATGCGGCCTCCCTGCCCGCGCTGCAAAACGGCCCGGCCAGCGTAGAGCCGGTGAAAGCGGAGCAGTATGACAATGAGTATCTGTCGCTGGATCTGAACGTGAAGGTGGTGGCCGATCAGGATGAAGCGGTAGCGCATATTCGCGAGCACGGCACCCAGCATTCCGACGCCATCCTGACGCGCACCCTGGGCAACGCGAACCGCTTTATCAACGAGGTGGATTCCTCGGCGGTGTACGTCAACGCCTCTACCCGCTTTACCGACGGCGGCCAGTTTGGCCTCGGCGCGGAAGTGGCGGTCAGCACCCAGAAGCTGCACGCGCGTGGCCCGATGGGCCTGGAAGCCCTGACGACCTATAAGTGGATTGGTTTCGGCGACGATACCATTCGTGCTTAATGCTAATTGGGTGATGCAAAAGTAGCCGTTTGATTCGCAAGGGCATTGACGCATCACCCACTTAGTTTTAACCTTCTATCCCGTGCTTACGCTCGTCAGCACGTCTTGCAGGGCCGATATAGCTCAGTTGGTAGAGCAGCGCATTCGTAATGCGAAGGTCGTAGGTTCGACTCCTATTATCGGCACTCACACAACAAAATCCATTAAAAACAACCACTTAAAGAGTGTTTCTTTCTCAAGTTACGATCTTCTTTTAAGGGATTCTATGACCAACAGTTGCCGCTATGGTTAACAGTGGCTATTCAGGGATGTTAGCACGTAGCGGCCTGTAGTTGTAAAGCTCGAACAGGTACAAAGCGTGAACAGTCTACACGAACCGCTATCAACTCGAAGCTAATGACGCTGCCAACGTCTCTAAACCATCCCGAAACAGATTGATCACACGCATTTAAGCCCGATGCCCCTCACTGAGGGATAAACAGGTTTATGGTGATATTGGTACTTGCAAACCAGATGCAAGCTCTATCAGCGTTTCAGCCACGCTCCTAACGGTACACGGTTATCCTGATAAGTGTGATCACTCTGACAATCTGATGACGTCGCTACGCTCCGCTTGTTTCTGTATCACCAACGGGGCTTTATGGCTGCTATTGTTTAAACTTAAGAACATACTAGTCGGAGAAAAAAAGATGAGCGTTACGTATAAAATCACTTACGAACACAGAGACGGTAACGAAACCAGATCGGAAGAAGTGTTACTTCAATCTGACAACGAACCAACACAAGATGAAATATACGATGCAGTAAGAAGAGATACTGCAAGACTTAGCTCCCCAAAACCAGGGACAACGGCGGTAGCTGGATTCTCTGTTATTGCTGTAGTGCCAGTTCCTTAACAAGCAAGGGGGCATTACGCCCCCTCGTATCATTCCTATGCATCACGTAGCCATATCATGAACAAATCAGCGGCAACAATCGCAAAATCCATGCTCGTAAGTTTCTGGTAACACCAGAGGGCAAAGTCTGGTTAGAACGGAAGAAGGCAGAAGAGGCTGAGTTGAAAATACTCCTGGAGGCTAGGAGATTTATATAGTTTTCCAATTGATACTTGGGGTCATTTAACGATATCTTTAAAAGGCTGGGGACCTCCCCCAGCCTGAATAAAACTATACATCGTAATAGTGGGTACCATTCTCTATCCGGGGCTGCATTATATAACCCTGCCCTTCAAAAGTAATCGTACCATGACCACTCCTTTCTCCACCAATCATACCGCGCACAACTAATGTGCCTTGATTATTAAGAGAGCCAAGTAAATGGCCAGTAGGTTCAACGATTATCGTTGCATTACGATGCACATGAGATGAGCCTTGGAGGCCACCTTCAACGATCACTAATGCTCCGCTTTCAACGCTTATTGACCCCTGATGTGTACCGATAATTATAACCTTACTTCCTGTGGAAACATGTAAGGAGCCTTGCAGCATACCAGCAATAGTTAGTTCACCATTTACCACGTTTACAGCACCTTGATACAATCCATGTATTATTTCATTCCCACTGACTTCTTTTTGAGGACGATTATGTCCTTGAATAACAGTATGATTCATATGGCACCTTTCAAATAGCAAGGAATGTTAATAACCATGAAATGAAGGAGAATCTCCCCTTCGTTTCAGAGTTATTTCTTTTACATCGCAATGAGGTATGAATCACGCACACCGTTACGGTAACCTTCAGCAAATGCGGCTTGAGGACTTTTATGACGAACAGTTCCCGCCTGACTATCAGGAAGAGCCGCCAAATCAACCCAGGGCTGCCCTGTACGAGCCAGGCCTGCTCGATACCCCTGATCGTAAGCGCATCCACAACATTTGTGGCGGCCCTCGCCACCTTGATCGTGAGGTAAGCTGATGAAAAGCGTGTTGTAACGGTGTGACTGTTTACAAATGGTCATGCAATGCTCCTTATGAGCGTTTATTTTAGGGTTTACATGATCCTCTTTGCCTGGCACAATCAAGCCGTCAGAAATGAAGGCAAGGCACAGATTCATACGAGTTTGGCGACTCCTATTGGTCATGCAATGCAAGCCGGGTTTGTGAAAATGAACCCGGTTTTTTTATGCCTGCAATTTAGGCAATGGTACTACATGTAGTGGCATCAACATGACTACCTACTACATAAGCAATATTCTATTAAGGAATCTCTTGAGTACAAGGGTTGATTTTAACGTTAAATTGAGGTTTCAGAAGGTTAATAATCATCCAACCCGCGCCGCATAAGGCCTGGAGAAGATGTCAATAAATCAGAAAAAAAAATGAAAATTTGATCGAGTGCTGATTTCTTCATCGGTAGAACTAATTAAGCGGGTGATGCCGCGCAATCATCATAAGCGCAGGGGCTGACCTCAGTCCTGTTTTGCGGAGACATGCAACATATAGTTAACAATTATCTTGCGTTATCTGTGAGGAACTTAGATCACCATCTGATAGGTGAGATTAACCTCATCCTGCGTGATATCTAAGTAGGTCATAGTAACCGCCGGGCTGCTGTGGTTTAGCATCCGTGAGATGACTTCGACAGGCGTTCCAGCCTTCAATAGCGCTCTTGCGCGAGTTTTTCTTGCTGAATGGGTAGCGACACTAATCCCCGGCTCTACAATCCCCTGTGATGCCTCCTTTATGGCTTGAGCTACAAATACACGTGATACTGGTTTAGGCTCCTGCCCTTTCACGCGATTGGATTTTGACTGGAATACAAAAACATCCTCTGGATTCAGTTTCCGGCGACGCTTGAGCACCTTTAGCGCCTCAGTGTTCAGGACTAACTCGCGCTGTTTGCCCGTCTTCCCCTCCTTGAGCCTGAGAAATTTCCCTTGTACATCATCATACCTAACCGACAATAGGTCGCTGATACGCAATGCAAGTTGTAGGTTTAGCTTCCAGGCATCTGCTGCAACCTCGCTACGCTGACGCAATACAGCCTCGATTTGTTTAGCCTGTTCTGGCGATACTGCCGATGTCTTAGACATGATTACCACCCTCTAATCTAGATTACATAATGAAGATTATGATTGATCACTTTTAGATCATTTTCAAGTGGTTAGTTTAAAAGTTAGATTGCTTTTACTTTGGTTTTATTCTCCCCCCACTTTTAGCCCTGCCCACCTAGAAACGGGGGACGGGGTTACCCTCTAACTGGCTAAAAATATCAGATGGATTTATAGGGAATTAAACGCTAATTAACACCTATTTAATTCGATTAAAATTGGTTGTTTTTTGCTCTATTTCCGAGCTTCTAAGCAAGCCAATCCGATTATTGATTACCACGCTAATAATTTCAAAATATCATGATGCCGCATGATAACTACTTGCATAAGAACTGAATACACCATGCATATAACAGGTCAACCGCCTGTTTGATAGCTGTTACACCATGTAAGTAATTGATTTTAAAGTGTTTTATTCATATAAACTTAGATTACTGTTTGCTAAATTGTAATCTAACCACTCTGATCACCACGTAATAATCCTCATAATCCCGCGATTCTATTAGCAAGATTACCCTCTCTGATCACCGCTCAATCAAGAATTATTCTCACCTAAAGCACTGATCATTTATACAGGAAAAATTTATTCAATAATTGATATTTTTATAATTGTTACATTATAACAATGAGAGAAGAGATAATGTTGTTTAGCAAATTAACCGTTAACTAAAACAAGCGAAATTTGGTTTACGGTGATGTATATGCAGTATATGCAATAGTTGTTTTGCTTCACCTGTCGTTATGATCACATTTCAATGTTTGAGCAATTTACTTTTAACATTTAAAAGTTAACTTTAAACGTGAACTACACACACAACACAAGAGGCCATAATGGATATTAATGATTTTAGACGTAGCGAAGGCCGCATGCGTGATCTTGTCGATGATTGTGGCAACATCCAGACGCGTAAAAATTATTATTATCAAGAAGCTAAAAAAATGCTTGATAATTTTAGGGTTGATATAAATGTCATACATGCAGATGATGAAGGCTGTGGTAAACTAATATTCGAGGTATACCAAGATATAAAATTTCAATTAACCATTAAAAATAGAATTAAATTTATTGTTGTTGATTTGCAATTGCTTGAGACAGATAATTACTCTCGAGAATATTTAAGTGATGAATATCGTTATTCCTTCTCAATTGGCCCTGATGATAAATTTAGTGATGTTGATACTCCTCTGGAGAGTCACAATTATAAACAACACTTTAGGCATATACTGATCACGTTAATGAAGAATATAGCCAGAATAGAGGATTAAGATTGAAATTGTATAAATGGGGTAATAGATTTTTATTACCCTGTTAGACAACCTACCTATCACACCATAGGGATTTATTCCCCGTTCCATAGGGTGTATTAACACTGATACAGGTACCTGTATCACCATCGATACAGGGGGTGTATTAACAGTAATACAGGGGGTGTATTAACGCTGATACACAATAAGAATAATTATAAGATTAACTATAAGAATCTTTATAAGATCATATCTTTTATCTCTAGTTATAGTTAATAAGTTAAGAACTTCCCGCTATCGCGTGGATAGTATTAGTCCCCGAAAGATGATTTCTGGCTGATATCGCGGGGACTATAACTTGTGTCTTCACTTCATTACATTTCATTTCATTCGTGATGCAGACACAGGTGTAACAGACTTTACCACATTAACGATAAACCTGTTAATATGATAAACTCTTAACACTCATATACAGAAACTAATCAATTAAAAATGATAAACCTATTTTAATCTCTTACTTTCTGATTCGTGGTAAACCTCCCGCAGGGAGAAGATCAGATCACAAGTTCCAAAAGTCAGAATTTACAAAGTGATCTAAATCATATTAATTATTTATAATTAATAATATATATATAATCATAAGTTAGTCTATAAACTAGATCATAAGTTAGTTTTGTATTCCCGGCAGGGGAAAAATAGTGAGGTACATAGTGTCCCTTCCGCAATTTCATTTTGTACCTCAAATTTAATCTACGCTTTAGCACAGCTTACTGATGTCAAATACAGACCCTGTATAAACGCTCTCTAAGCGATTTAAATGATAAAAATGATAAATGGTACATCTGAGATGAGAAAACCTCTCAGAACGCGTTGTATCGCGTTTTAGAGGGGGTTATGAGATTGCTGGTAAATCTGGTTGACACCAGGACAGGGAATTTGATACTATTCCATTTGTAAAAATCTATGCTAAGAATGTATTGACATCTAACGTTAGTTCGTGTAATATAAAGATATAGGAAAGCAAAAACCTAAAACGCAAAGCACTTTGAGCCATTCTATGGCTGCAAGGTGTATTTTTATTATGTCTAAAGGAGGATCATTGAAATATTTTACCGTAGAACAGGTAGTAGAAGCACTGAAAACTGGCAACGCCACACTATATCAGATTCGACAAAACCAATATGTTGCAGCATCACGCGGCTATGCTGAACGCGAGGCACTTTTTAAAACAGCAATTGAACTTTTCGAACGATGGAAAGAGGAGAGCAAAAAATGATGAATATTCGATTCGAACCAGAGTTATACCAACAGCTATTGGCAGAAGCCAAACGAACCGGGACGAGTATTCCGGCGCTTGTCTGCCAACTTCTAAAAACCATCCTAAACAATGAGGAACTAAATGAACGAAAAAGAACCACCATTTCTGGCAATTGATTACCGTATCCTGGCGTTAGATATTAAAACAGACGTCAACGAAAAAACCATCGATAGCAGCACAATTCTCAAACTCAAACTAGTTTATTGTTATCTCCTGGGGTTCTCCAAAACATGCGAGGAGGTTTATCCAGAACAAACAAAAATAGGTAACAAATTGGGTATTGGTTCCCGACAGGTTGTTGGGAGATGCATCTCGCTGCTCGAATCTCTGGGATGGATCTCAAAAACATCGAGAAACGGAACATCAAATCTATACCAGGTGAAAACCGTCGAGCAAATTTTAGAAGGTATTCCGCGCGAGGCTAAAGAAGCACAGGCAACACCTACAATACAGCACTCTGTTGTATCAGATGATGATGGTGATATCCCATCATTTTCAAAATAAAGGAGGAACATTGAATAAAAAGAAAACTTTTGAGGTCAGCATTAACAACTTACCCGCCGCATTAAAACGTTTAGACCTACCAGCCGAACAAGTAAAAGTAATTGAGGACTATAAGAAGCAATTTCCATTCTTGATTGAAGATGAAGAAAATGTTCTTGTAAGCTTAGATCAACTTTGGGAAGCATTAGATACACCGTATTATACACCACCCGGAAAGCCGTCCGAAAATCCGGACGGGTTAGAGAAGCCAGGAACGATACCCGAACTTTCGGGTAGCGTAAAATCTCGTTCAACACAGCAGGAAAAACAATATAAACGCAATAAGTTTAATCAGTGGGTTGAGTCAGTATTAAAAGAAATTGATAACGAGCCTTTTAGTCGAATGGTGCCTACTGGAAAGACAAAGAAAAAGGAAACCTTCGTTACCATTGAAGATGCAAAAACAATTGCGATGTTAACACCCGGTGAGCAGGGTAGAAAAATTAGACGTTATTTTGTGACTGTAGAAAAGGTCTGCAAAATCCTCTGGCAATACAACTTCCAGCGTCACCAGATAGAAAATAAATCTAACGAAGTTTACAAACTCAGGTTAGCACAAACTGGTTATAAAGGCTTTGATGTTGCTGCGAAAGATAAAGTTAGATTTAACTCTCTCGTGAAGAAAATTGCAGGTGCGAGAAATGTTAAGGAAACAGACCTTGACGAGTATTATCACGTTCAATTTATCGTTTTTGATGGAATGAAACGTGGCAGAACAGACAGCGAGATCCTCGCATTTCATCTCGGTGATGAAGCAGCTTAAATGATTCAACTCCCCAACACTCTGGGGAGGTAAATAATAAAATGGGAGGAATGTTGGCATTAGCTAGAAATACAGTATTTGAGGAATCAACAGAAATCGGATTTAACAGCAGAACAAAAAAAGTAAAAATCCCTAAGAAGTTAAAACCTCTAAAAATAATCAAACTCTACGAAGAATCTGCACTACTGACACCAGAAGAACAAGAAACAATTAACTCTATGGATGGTGTGACGTGGAAACCACGTCAGAGGTATATAGGTTTTAAATTCAATAGAGAGCCGCTCAAATTTGAATGTTTATTTGATAACATCAATGAGTATGAAGGTTGGCTTGAGTTTAACCGCTTGGAAAATGAAAACTTTACGGGAAATGATCTTGGATTAGATTTTGATGCACCAGGCATCACCGACTAAAAACAATAATAATAAAGGAAGTAAAGATGATCGATTTTGAACAACACAAAAATATAGTAGAAGAATTTGTAGAACAGCACTACCCGCTGGCGCATAGTCTGATGGTTGATAGCTATATTGACCCAGATGCCTATTATTCAAACTACCAGATGCTACTAGAAGCGATGAATAAACTGCCTGAGCATCCAGATTTCTTCTTGGAGTGGTTACTGGAAGCTGATGCAGCTTTGTATATTAACCTGATGGAACTGATTGTTATCACCAGAACCATTCATAACGTGTTTGAACAAGTTTCTCCATAAACTATCACCTAAATATAAAAACCTCTCAGAATGCGATACAGGTGCTCTGAGAGGCATATTTGAACACACTGGAGGATAGATTGAAATATGATGAAAACAGCATTAGAGTTTTAACAGGTGAGGAACTGGAACACCATTCAGCAGACTCCATTTTAGAAATTCTTCTGGATGAATATCCGAATACATCACCTGACCATCTGGCAAAAATGGCGGAGTGTTTAGTTACATTAGGGTATAGTGTAAATGAATACAGAGAATATCGAAGTGGAACTTTGGATAATATTAAACTCCAGACACTGCAGGAATGGTTTAGAGAAATAAATAAAATTAAAAAATATTAAAAATGTCTCTATTTAGAGTCTCTATTTATTGACAAAATAATGTTTTAATGTTATTATAAATATGTAGACAATAATCAACGGATGCTATACTTAGAATATTGTATACTACAGAGACATAGGCGTTATTGGCATTTCGCTTACTTTCGGGAATCCTCATTATTGCTCCGGGCCTCATTCACCCACCACAATAGATAATGGGGCAATTCTCAATATATATTTTTCGTGAGTGTATATTGTGAATTGTTCCTCCAAAAGTTCAATTCGAGTTAATCAATGTTCTCTTCTGTATCAAGGCCACTATTTCTGTGGCCTTTCTTTTATACTTTGCAAAGTAAAAGGAATTAAGTTTATGGTTACAATTACAAAAGGCGTCAAAACGTTTGACGGGAAAATCCCCGTTACACTGTTAGTTGATGACGTCGAAACGGCAAACGAGCTAATCAAGCTCGCTAAAACTGCAAATGTTCCTGTAGTAGAACAGGACGAAGATTTAAATAAATCTAAAAATAAAACTACTCAAGATAAACTAAAACAGATTATTAAAAATAAAGGAGTCCCTGATGGCATTAATTAAATTCCCACAACCTAATCTCAGCGTCTGCGACGTTCTAAGCCGTGAATTAAATGGCTATAGCCGAAAAGTAAAAGTTTTTCCCAAAATTCCAGATTGTGTCCCTGGTACTGTAATTGATGATAGTGGCGAAATTGTCGGTTCGGCTTCTACCTCTGCAAACGTTGTGCTTGAATATAAAGATGCTGACGCTACGCCTGTCGCTGTTCTGGTAGCAAATACGAATATCCATATTAAGGATTTCAGTTTGGTTTGTGATGATGTAGCAAAAGCTAAAGAACTCCTTTCTGCTGATCCTGCTGTTTATTTCAGCACTGGCAATGATCTGCCGACTACCTGATTAAAATAATCCACAAACTAAAATAATAAAGGAAAAATAATATGTTTTCATATGATGCCTATAAAATGGTTGACCTCGCCCCGATTTTTGAAGTCGCCCCTAGCGAGGGTTATCTGCTACAGAATTTGAATATTTTCGATAAGTCTTCGAGCAATGGTATTTACGTTATGCTCGACCGACTGATTGAGGATAACAAAACTCTCCTGAACCAACCGAAAAAACGTTACAGTTTTGAACACGACGCAACGGCTCGGACTCCTGCTAACAGCTTCCCTGTAGAGCTTCTGCATCTGCACCGCGAGGATACTGTGAGCGCTGTTGATTTCCAGAAAGCCGGACGCAAACCGGGGACAGATGTTCAGGAAACCATGCTCGATATCGTCGCCGATTACACCCTCAAACATGCTAAAGCCTATAAACGGTATATCGAGGCTGCGTACGGTGATGCTCTGTTTCGTGGGCTGGTTCAGACCCCGTACACTCAGGAAGCGCCAGTTATTGATTATGCGGACAGTTTCGATGCTCCGATGATGACGGATACTATTACCCTGTCCAACGGCTCTACCGATGCACTAGAGGTGTTTAACGGGTTCCTGGATAAAATTAGCACTGCAACAGATGGTTTGTGGACGGATGTTCGCCGTGTCGTCTGTTTTGCCTCTGCAAGTTTCTATAATAGTTTGCGTTTCCACGCCTCCATGAAAAGCGCCTACCAGTACGTTGACCCGTTTAGCGAAATGAATATTGTCTATCAGCGCAAAGAGGTTTTGCCAAATGTGCAAACCTTCACCTTGCCAGGACTGAGCATCGACGTAATCAAGGTTACGGATCCGCTCCTGACTCCGTTTATCGCTGACGGTACAGCGGTCATGTTGCCAGTATTCCAGAGCAACACGAACGTTTATCAACATCTGTATGGTCCTGCCTCAGTTGATACTAATTTAGCGGCGTCTGGCATTACTCAAGAATATTTCTCCTATCAGTACGAGAAAGAGCGCGGGGAATTGGAGCTAGTATCAGAGGCGTCGGTATTACCTGTCAATCACGGTACTAATTTCAGTCTGATTATCACTGCCAATTAATGATCTTCACAGCAGCGCTAATAATGCTGCTTGTTGAATATTGGGTTGGTCAGCAGCAAATACCAGCCCATATCCTATTAATATTTCTCTGGAGATTAAACAAATGGCAAGAATAGAACTAACAGATTCTCAGGGAAATACTTTTTCTCTGGAAGTCACAGACGGCGAAATGTTTCGACTTTTTAATATTACAAAATTGGCGGATAAGGTTTGCTTGAATAAACATACGCTGAGTGCCAGGGTATGTAGACAATACCCCGATGGCCCATTTCGAAGTCTGGTAACAGCATTAAACAAATAAAGATGATATTAATCTAAAGCCTCGCCCTTTACGGGGTTGAGGCTTTTTTACTTTATGGAGTAAATAAACATGAGTGGAACACAGATTACTGCCAGCACTCTGGTAAATAAAATAGTTTACCGAACAGACCTAAACAGCCTGAAAAAAGTCAGAAATGACATGAAGAAGCTTCAACAGGAATTTTCTAAATCAAACAATCAGGTAGCTAAGGCCAAACAGGCAGCAGATAAACAAGTACATCAACAGCAATTAAAACAACAGCGTGATATTGATAAACAACAGAAGCAAGCAGCAAAACAGGCTGCTGTAGATGCTAAAGCAAAAGCCAATGAGCAAAAAAAGCTGGCAGCAGCCCAGAGCAAAGCGGCTAAAATCCAGATGCAGCAACAGCAGAAACAAGCCTCAGTAGCAGAAAATGCCCGATTAAAAGAGCGCAAGGCATTATTTGACATTGGAAGAATTGAGGGGTTAAACGGTGCTCAGAGATTTACCGCTGCCCGCCACGCGCAGAATCTGGTGAGCCAGTACCAGCAAGGGGCTATCTCCCTCCGGGATATGAACCAACAAATGGCGATCCATATGACCCAGCAAAAGGCACTGGCAAGACAACAGCGGAGACAGGCTAAACAGTCAGGTCAACCACATAGGAAGGGTTCATCTGGTTGGGTTGCACGCAATGCATCTGCAATCCTTCCTGTTGATCAGTTGTTAGGACCGACAGCAGCCGCATTCCTAGGACAGCAGGCGTATCAAATCATCTCTGGAACACTGGCGGGAGCCATTGAACGGAACCAGGGCAGGAAGATGATCCAAAGTTTTGGCGGAAATGATCTTGAATATATGAGTTTGCGCCGTGCCTCTCTCGCTACCACAGGTTTTGACATCTCCCGTGAAAAATATGCTGATATCAGCAAAGATTGGTTAGATAAACAGGGTGATTTATCCTTTGGTAACACGGATAAAAATGGCAACTTTACCGGTGGTGGGGAACTATCAGACCTCGTTAACGTAATGCGTCAACGTCTTGGATATACCAATCAAGGGGCAGTCGCCAAATTAAACTCATTTAAAACGCCAGTTGAGTTTGCTGTATTTATGCGTGGTCTCAGAGATGCAGGTAAAGTAACTCAACAAGAATTTGTTAACTTTGGTGAACGAATTAACGATATGAGCTATGTATTGAACTCTGTTTCAAGTGGTGGTGAAAATCTTCTCAAGATTCAAAATGAATTGGTTGATTCTCATTTAGCACTAACGACCGCTCAACAGAAATCCATCAATAATCTGACTGAGATGTCAGCAGTATTTAACCAAGCTAAAGAATCATTAGGTGATCAGTTTGCCGCTTCGTTTAGTAAAGGACTGGAAGACCTTGGAATCAATACACAGAATCTTTCCTCTGAAATGGGTTCATTGGTGCCTTTGGTGAAGGATTTAGGAATGGGGACGGCTCAGACTGTGAAAGGTTTTAAGGATTTGCTCGATGTCCTTTCTATTATCACTGAATGGAAAAATAGACTTCTCGGAACTGATAAACCAGAAGAGCAGAATGTTTTTCAGCAAGGCGCAACATTTGTTGGGGAATCACTGCTGCCACCGGGTGTTTTAGATATGGCAAGCCGGATTAAAAATATAGTTAGTTCTGGTTCTGATTCTTCTGTTGCATCACAGGTGCAAAATGGTGGTTGGTATAATCAAATGATGCCAGCAACGCCAGCTATGAGTTATCAACCTGTTATCCCGGATTTAAAAGCTGATTTTAATCTTACCGTAAATCCATCTCCTGAATTTGGAGTGATGGTGGAGGCGGTAGCTGATAAGCGCATTGAGTGGGCATTTGATGATCAGAACTTCCAGATTAACCAAAGCATTCTTGGTCAGTGATAAGCGCTGTATGGTATTACATTAATGAACGAAAGCTAAAAATATAAGAGCCGGGTTAATGCCGGCTTTATTTATTAACTTTGCTGAAGTCAAAGAAATCGTCAAACTTAATAATATCTATTCCGGCAATCGCGTTATTGACACCTTTCATCCATTCACCATGTTCATCGTAAAGTTTACGAATTGTCTCGAATTCCTCCACTGTTATTTGCTCTTTAAGCAAGGCTTGCGTGATGAGGTTTACTAATTTCGATATAGCTTTTTGCGTTTCACCAGCAGAGTGTAGAAGAGCGTTGAATGGTTCCCAGGCTGGTTGTTTGATAGCAACGTTATAGTGCCTAACTTTGACGAAACAGCTACCAATAAGAAAAGTGCTTTCCGCCATATTTCTTAAGGAACCTTGAATCTGATAGTAACTCTCTTGATCGACTCTTTGGCCTGTCTGTGCGAGCGTGTCGATAAAAGTCATTATGCGCGTAAGGTCGAAACGCATACGATTATAACGACCCCTCGTAGCATCGATCTCATCTTTAAGCGCTATCGCAGATGCGAACGCTTGCTCCATTTTCTTGTTTTTCACCATCTCCTGAAGTTTAAACCCACTGAAGATGACGCCACCAAGCACGCTTAAACCTGTTACAGCATTCGAAGCAATAGATATGACGTTATCCCATGCCTGTAAATCCATGTTCCTGCACTCCTTCAAAGTGAAGGGGATAGCGCCCCTTATACTCAGTGAATACTACCGTAACTTACTAACTCCATATACTCTGATAGCTCCTTCATCCCTGCACCTTTGCTGTAGGTTCTGAAACTCTCCGTTTTCCCTCTCTCATGGCCTACAATCAACGCGATCCTGTCTTCAGGTACACCCTTTCGATCAAGTTGGCTGACGAACATTCCCCGGAGACTATGAAACACCTTACGCTCTGTCCCCTGCTCTCCTAAAGCTTTACGCTTAGCCCGTGTAAATCGCTGCGTATGCCACGTTGAGCGCTTGCCGTCTGCACGTTCTGTAATGCTGGCATGGTAGAACAGAAAGCCGTTGTGGTTGTTCTGGATGAGGTCTTTAACTAGTGTCGTCAATCGGCTATGAATCGGAACCAAGCGAGCCGCATTGCGAGTCTTACCCTCCGTCACCTCGAAACACCAAATCCCCTCAACTGTTTTGATATTGCTGATTTGCAAAGAGCAAATTTCATTGAGGCGCATCCCGCTATGCATTCCCACTATCGCAACGGCTTTCATCTCTTCATCAAGCATCGCATACACCTTAGCCAGTTCGTCACCGCTAAAGGGTTCGTAGCTTTCCCGATCATGGCGTACATCCAGCTTATGGCCTGTAAAAACATTCTCCTTCGGCGCATCGTGATAGCGGTTCTGAGCCAGTGCCACAAGCTGGGACAGGCAACCAAGATAATTAGCCAGCGTTTGACTAGCTTTCTCCTGTTTTGCCCTGTCGAGCCAGTCTGTGACCATTGTTCTGTTGATGTCGTGCAAGCGAAAATCTTTGCATCGGAAATGAGCCGTAAAAACTTCAACCGCTTTAATGTACTTACTGAGCGTAGACAGCTTGCGCCTGTCATTATGCTGAACGATAAATTCATCACGTAACTGGACAAGTGAAGGACAAACACGAGCCGTTGCAAAGTCGATTCCCGCATTCTGGTTTACATACTGGTGAATTGAGCGTAGTTCTTTCAGCACGCGATCAACGCAATTTCCTTGCGGCTTAGGCTTGAGTTGCTCACGCAGAGTGAAAAATTCGTGCATGATTCTGTCACGAATGATCCTGGCTTCCCTAATATCGGACGTGCCAGTTGTACGCATAAACGCTGTTCGATTCCCAAACAAGGAGCGCATATAAGGCGGGATGGTGACTTTAACGGAGTACACCGAAGAGTTTTCCTTAACAAGATACGCATTAGGCTTGTATTTCATCTTTCCCCCGATCTATTATTCAGGGGCAACTGTGATCAGTTGTGTCAGTTTTGCCTTTCAGGAGCAGCGCATTCGGTTCGAAGAATCAATGACTTGTGAAACACGTCATTGGAATCGAAGGTCGTAGGTTCGACTCCTATTATCGGCACCATTAAATCAATAAGTTACGATAAATCCTCTCGTTAATTTCATTAACTATTTCTTTCATGTAAGCACTTTGTAAGCACCCGCGCCGTATGTCAATCAACGCTATTCTGGCGTTTTCCCTACCTCAAATTGTTACCTTATCCATGGTGGTTTAATCCCGTATATCTGGGTAGATTTAACTTTCTCCATTAATAACTGTATAAAAATCAATTAATAAAAAAGTCTACCCATGGTCCAGGGTTTACTCCACCCATGGTTCTCATTGTCTACTCACATCGCTCTCAATACTTCCCAACAGTAAGGAACTCTGAACGATGCCAGACTCATTACAACCTCAAGAAGCATTTGCAACACGCCAGATATTAACAACTAATGAAGCCGCCGACTTCCTAGGGCTGAAACCGCAGACGCTACGTTGCTGGGCGTGCTATGGCAAAGGACCGATAAGCCCAGTAAGAATTGGTAATCGCCTGCGCTGGAGGTTGTCGGACTTAGAGAAACTGGTCAGTAAATGAAACGTTATAGGCAGGGATGGGGATAATTCCCATCCTCTTGCGGATATAAACGTCAGCTCATAACTCGTTATCATTTCTAAACTATTTTCCCAGATTTAATTATGAACAAATTAAATAGGCACGATATCGGGCCGTGGCACGCTCACGCCCAAAAACTACATCAAGGGGAGTCGCCTACGGCTCAAAGAGACTTCCTGGAAGCTATTCATGTAAGCCTATCGCAACATGATGAGTTGGTGAAACGCGTAAAATCGCTGGAGCTTGCATTAGCAGCCATGCAAAACAGAGAGGCCATCCCTGAAGGGATGGCTCCTTTAATCATGCTGGCAACAGAAATAGGGATATCCACCAGCAAGGCAGAAGCATTAGCACAGAACAGTGGCGTAATGATGCTTCGGCAAAAGGCCGGAGTTATTGTCCATGAAGTCAAATTCAGGGAGGCAGCACTGAACGTCATTCGCGAGGCAAAGCGAAAATACGGTAGTAAATACTGGTTCCACCCTCTGATCGGTAAGTTCACCATGACCAGGAGACCTCAAGCATGACAGCAGAGATGCAAATGCAGGAAGTTATGTCTGATGCGCTTTACAGCTGCCTATATCGCTGGGTGAATGGCCATCAGGTTGAACGGGAAGATGCCGAACTGGCGATGAAACAACATCAGGACTCCACTACCCGGTATGGTCAGTTGACAAAGGAACTTTACCGACTAGTGGATAGCAACCAAACTACTTACGAGTGGTTATGCGATAAGGGACTATTGGCAACGGATACCAGAAAACAGCGCGAATATCGCATGGCACTGGTAGCCAATATCATCGGCCCCGACAACCTGAAGGTTCTATTGTGCGACGCCCCCCGGATTAACCGGGTGTTTCCCGCTTCTACAATATTGCCGGATACCTTGTCCACATCGCCTGAAGAATGGTTGAGAATGGCAGTTACCGACCTCTCTCGTATGGGAGCAAGCCAGCGCGGAGAAGTGCTCATGGCACGTTACAACGACGCGTTGGCGATACATGCCGATTCCGATATCGTTCACTGTTATAACGGCGTGGTATGGGGGCCTGTGTCTGATAAAGAGCTACAACGAACAATGGCGCAGATCTTTATTGATGCGAAAACTGCCTATTCGCAGAACGGTATTAAGTCAGCGGTCGAAACCATGAAGTTAAGCCTACCTGTTATGGGGATTACAGCCCGTAATCTCATTGGGTTCAGTAATGGGGTATTTGATACCCGTTCCGCTCAATTTCGTGAGCACAACAAGGATGACTGGCTTCTGATTGCAAGCGAATTACCATTCAGTGCTCAGGTGGAAGGTGAAAGGCTGGATACCCATGCCCCAAACCTCTGGAAATGGTTGAGTCGTTCTGTCGGTAACAACAACCGGAAAGCGGATCGCGTATTAGCGGCGCTGTTTATGGTGCTGGCTAATCGTTACGACTGGCAACTTTTTCTTGAGGTTACTGGTCCTGGGGGTAGTGGTAAGAGCGTTTTCGCGGAAATATGCACAATGCTGGCGGGAAAAGTCAACACGGTTTCAGCTGGTATGAAGGCGCTTGAGGATTCGCGGGATCGTGCGCTGGTGGTTGGTTACTCGCTGATTATCCTGCCAGATATGACGCGTTATGCCGGTGATGGCGCGGGCATCAAGGCGATAACCGGCGGGGACAAGGTATCTATCGATCCGAAACATAAGGCACCGTACTCCACTCGCATCTCTGCGGTAGTACTGGCAGTCAACAATAATGCTATGTCATTTAGCGATCGCAGCGGAGGTATTTCCCGGCGCCGGGTGATTTTCAATTTTTCCGAAGTTGTGCCGGAAAATGAACGTGATCCGATGCTGGTCAAAAAAATAGAAGCCGAGTTGGCGATCGTAATTCGTTATCTACTGTTCAAGTTTGCTGATCAAGATGAAGCAAAGCGGTTACTGTATGAACAACAGAAATCTGAGGAAGCTTTGGTTATTAAACGTGAAGGGGATTCACTGGTGGACTTTTGCGGCTACCTGATAACATCAGTTGTCTGTGACGGCATGTTTATTGGGAACGCTGAAATTATGCCGTCTAACCCACGTCGTTACCTGTACCACGCTTACCTTACCTATATGCGGGCCAATGGGCTTAGCAAGCCGATATCGCTTACCAGGTTCGGTACAGATATGCCGGGAGCAATGGCGGAATATGACAAGACGTACCAGAGGCACAGGACAAAACAAGGATTGCGGTCAAACGTTATGTTGAACGAAGACTCGAAAGAATGGATGCCCTCATGTGACTCGACTCAAAATAAAGTTTATAGGTGAAGTGTTCACCACTATTCATCCTGTTGAAAATCTATTAATAATAGTGAGTTAACGGATGAATATTTTTTATTAACTATTCATTAAATATTCACCTGTTCACCTTATTCCTTATTCCTTATTATCTAATAAGGTGAAGTGTTAAGGTGAACAGTAGTGAAAGCTTGAAGATGAAGCCATCATCACTTAATCCAATGAAAACAAATAAGAAAAATTTAAAGGTGAACAGGTGAGCCTGTCTTTTTAATTTTTATAGCGGAGTTAATGGGATCGACTGCTACAACAATGCAGTGTTGCTGGAGAAAGAGGGCGTGTTCAGAGTTCCGTGTCATTACAGTGTCATCACGCTATTCAGTTGGCTATCAGGTTATGACGCTGAGACATATCTGCCGGGGTATTGAGAGGTATCGGCCAACGATCAGGTGGATTGAGGATAAACTGTTGCATTGAAAATGCGGTGTTTTTCTTGGTACTGATAGCGATGTGTGAGTATCGTAGGTCAAGTGAATCACGCGGTAAATCATGGAAACTTTAGGGGGAGCATAGTGGGGCTATACGAGAAGTGGTGTGACTCAACCAAAGAACAGGAACAGCGCAAGTATTACTGGATCTATGTCGAAAAGGATGGTGGCCGCGACGATATCCGCGATGACCTTGCTGAGATTATCCGTTCCCATTACGACCGACTCGAACGTATCGTCGAGGACGTAAGTCGGCTCGGATACAAGGTAGCCGCAAAAATCCTCAGCGAAGCTATGCCTCAGACGTCCAGAAGTCGCTCAGGCGATCTTGGCGAGATTCTTGCGACAGAGTTGGTTGAGGAAGAGATCGGCCTGCGTGTTCCTGTACGCCGTCTCCGCTATAAGGACGGCCGCAACATGGCTATGCGCGGCGACGACTTTATTGGTGCCGGATATGACGGTAATGGCGAGAAGCTCTGGCTTCTTAAAGGCGAAGCTAAAAGTAACAGGGTGCTGGGTAAAGCTACGGTCACGAGCGCTCGCAAGGTACTCAACCGCGATAATGGTCGTTGCACGCCTGATTCTCTGTTATTTGTTGCCAATAGGCTGTTGGAGAGTCAAGACCCTGATGACAACGAGCTAGGCCGCAGTCTCCGTGACGAAGTAGGCCTGAAGTTGCTTCCCGCCGACCGTATTGATCACATGCTCTTTACTATGTCGGGCAACGGGCCCCACGCGTCACTAAAAAAGGATCTCGATGCCACGAGCACCAATCGAGACCATTACGTCGTGAATATCCATATCGAAGATCACCAGGATTTCATCGCAGCCATGTATCAAGAGGCGGAAGACCTTGGAGACGATTGACGAACTGACCTCATTCCTTGCGGCCGCAACCGCCGATGGCATCCTTAGCCGTCTCCTCTATCGTGGTACGGCTTGGTCGTTGATGCGCAGGGAAGGCGTACTACCACCGAATGCGCCGCAGTTCGGCGCGACAATCGAAACCGATCTTGCTGAACATGGCTTCGCCCTGCTGCGGGGCGCGATGGCCCTGCGTGCTCAGGCTGGGGCTTCGAATCTGACGAGTAAGGCATTCGAACGCGCAGCCAATGCTTTCGAGGCTCTTATTCGCAATGGTGATCCAGAGGCTCCAGGCCGCGGGTTCCACCGCACTATCGCCGCCGCGGCCTATCACTTGGCTGGCTTTTCTGCCGTCGCTTATTCGCTTTTCAACGAGATGTCACAGGATCTCAATGCATCACCGGGTGAGATGGCTATTCGACATCTAATCCTGCGCGATCTAGGCCAATTACGCACTTTTGTTCGCGGGTGGTTGGACGACGAGACTCACGACGATGAACAGATTGCCGAAGTGCTACGGGGAGAAAACGGGGACATTGATGAGGTGTTAGCGACCATCCTCAATACTACAATCTGCAGAGCCTTGGCCCATTTTGACTTCGCACTCGAGACAGGTGAATCTGAGCCGATTGAGAAAGCACGGGCACTGCTCGCCGTAGCGGTTAGTCTGGCAGATAATTCGGAGAATGTTCCTTTGTGGTGGATCTCGAACCTCTGTCGCCACCTGATTGATGACCTTTGGCAGCATTCGCTACATCAGAATCTGCCGACCGAGCCGCCAGAGGGGGCAGAGGACAAATACCCAGACCTGCGTCAACTGTTTATCTCGTCGCTCTATGCGCGCAAGACTTCCGAGGTGGAGCTATGGCCGTCTCAATTGGAAGCGGCCCAGCGTTCCACGGACCTCACCGACGATTTGGTCGTCGCTTTGCCGACCAGCGCAGGCAAGACGCGGGTGGCCGAGATTGCCGTGCTGATGACTTTGTCTTCAGAACGGCGGGTGTTGATCGTCACGCCATTGCGTGCTTTGTCCGCCCAGACCGAGCGATCCTTCAGAAAGACCTTCGCGCCCCTCGGTTTTAGTGTTTCCTCGCTTTACGGTGCCAGCGGCCTTTCAACTGGCGATGAAGATGCCCTGCGTTCCCGCGAAATCGTCATCGCAACACCAGAGAAGCTCGACTTCGCCCTGCGAAGTGACCCATCCCTGATCGATGATGTCGGTCTGATCGTCCTCGATGAAGGGCACATGATCGGCCCGAGCGAGCGCGAAATCCGCTACGAAACGTTAGTGCAACGTCTGCTTCGACGCGCGGATGCGGGCGAACGTCGGATTGTTTGTCTCTCCGCTATTCTGCCGAGTGGCGACGAACTCGATGATCTCACCGCATGGATACGCTCCGACGAACCGGGTGAACCTGTGCGTTCCGACTGGCGCCCCACACGGCAGAGGTTTGGCGCGCTAATATGGAGGGGCGAGGATGCGCTGCTCCGGCTTGACCTCGATGACAATGGTCCGTTCCTCGACCAATTCGTCGTACGAAAACCGGCGCGGGGTCGGGAGAGGAAGCCCTATCCGCGCAAGAATTCGCATCTCGCCTTGTTCGTGGCGTGGGAATTCGCTGGACAGGGCAAGCGAACCCTGATCTTTTCCACCCAAGCAAATTGGGTCGAGAGCTACGGCAAACAGGTAGTGGACCTATGTAGGCGTGGCTATCTGGACTCGCTGTTGGGGGATAATGCGTTGATCGCACGCGCTTTGGAGGTCGGTAAGGAATGGTTGGGCGAAGACCATCCCGCCGTTGCCTGCTTGAGGGTCGGTGTTGCAATCCACCACGGGCGGCTGCCGAGCCCGTTCCTGCGTGAGGTGGAAGTTTTACTATCAGAGGGGGTGCTGAAGGTCATCGTCGCGTCGCCGACACTGTCGCAGGGACTCAATCTCAACGCCGCTGTCTTGTTAGTACCAACATTATATCGTGCATCTGAGAAGATTAAAGGCGAGGAATTCGCGAATGTGGCCGGGCGCGCTGGTCGCGCCTTCGTGGACGTCGAGGGCCTCATCGTCCATGTAATGTTCGACAAGATAAATTGGCGAAAGGAAGAATGGAGAGAGCTGGTCGTCTCTGCGAAGGCCCGCACACTGAAGAGCGGACTCATCCAGATTGTCGCCGAGATCCTTGTTCGGCTGTCTCGCGAAGGTGTCCTAGGTCGAGATGATGCTTGGGAATACCTCGCCAACGCCCGTGAGGCTTGGCGATCTCCCGTAGAAGAAACCGCTGTCGCTGAACGCCTAGCTGCTGGGGGCGAATACGAAGCTGGTGACGACGATGAAGGCGCTGATAGCGATGATGATAAGGAAGAAACCATTGACGAGGAGCCGCTCTCGCAGATCGTCGAACGTCTCGATGCAACCGTGTTCGGTCTGCTCGAGGCGCTTGATGCTGATCGCAACGACCTTCCAAAACTCTTGGATGACGCACTCAGAGGCTCACTTTGGGCCCGTCAGATCGCCCGCGAGGATGAGGACGTAATCCCACTGCATAAGAAGGTGTTTGAAGCGCGTGCCGCTCTCATCTGGAAGACCACCACGGCTCAGGCGCGACGGGGGCATTTTGCCATGGGCGTTGGACTTGAGGCTGGTCTCACCATTGACGCCATGGCTGACGAGTTAGCTGATCTCCTCGATCGTGCCGACGCTGCTGCGTTGAACGGTGACGTCAACGAACTTGTCGAAACCCTCGGTGGCCTTGGTGAACGTCTGCTGTTCATGAGACCCTTTGTTCCCGACAATGCGAACGCGCTGCCGACGAATTGGAAGGCCATCCTACGTAGTTGGGTGTCTGGCGAAGATGTTGTTAACATCGGACCGCAGAACATGCGGGTCGTTGAAGAGGCTTTCACCTATCGTTTGGTTTGGGCATTAGAAGCTGTCCGTGTCCGACGAATGTCTCTCGGCTGGTCGCCGGAAACGGTGGTTGGTGGCGCGGCAGCAGTTGTTGAAACAGGCGTCCCGCAATTCATGATGGCGATGTTGATCCGTGCAGGCCTTCCATCACGGCGCGCGGCTATGGCAGCGATCAAGTGTGCCAATCCTGTATTTGTAACTCCTTTTGAGATGCGAGCTTGGCTTGAATCCGACGAGATTACGGCCTATACCGTCGCAGGCGACTGGCCAACACCTGACACGGCCTCGCTATGGGCACATTTCCGAACCGAAGCCCTCAGAGCAGGCATTCAAAAATGGTCTGTTGAACATTATAAGCGTCTGCTTGATACCGAGACTGCCCCTATTGCTGGTCTTTATCGGATCGTCACTGACGAGGGGGACGGACGGACTTGGCTGGCGACGCCAGACTATTCGCGGATTGCCGCATTCAAAAAGTCGGCGGTTGACCCCAAGCCCAGCCTGTTCTCGGGCCGCGTGCCCGGCAACACCAGGCTGGTGGACGTATTGCGAATTGGCCGCGGAAAGCTCCGCTGGCCACCTGCTGATGCATAATACTGGAAGGAAAGTATGTTCTAACTGAGGGTAATAGCCCAGAATCACGTCCCTTTGTTAGAGGAAGAAAATGTATTACCAGCTACGACTACGGCGGCTTGCTCGCTTCAGTCGTGTCAAAGGAAGAGGTAACGAGCTGTGGCTAGTGATCTTTACGGGCAGATTGCCCGTATTCTGCAGACGATGACTCATAGAGAGCTTAGTGAGGCACCGCAGCAGATCGCCGGATTGGTGGTCGCAAATGGTGAGGGCCTTTCAAAGCGAGAGCGTATCGACTTGGCGCTGGCAAACCTTACACAGGCGGAATTGGCGCGTTTCGCACTTAAATTCGCCGCGCATCGTGGAGATGTCGCACTCGATGAGTTGGGCCGTAGGGTACTTGAGGCCGGTGACCAGCCTTTGTCCCACATCACACGACGAGACATCGCTCGGGCGTTCGGAGATGATCTCGCTGGTGAACGTGGCACGGTAGAGGTGGTCGAACGATATTTCCCCCTTTCCTCGCCTTTTGAAAACCTTTTTGGAAGCAATGGCCGAAGTTTACGAGATCAAGTCGCTCAGCACATGGATGTCAATCCCGGCGACTGGTCGGTGGAACACCTATTTAGTAAGATCGGCGCATTCACTTGCTCCATTGCTAGGTTTGGAGCATTGCTCGAAGAAGCTGTTCACCCTCTCTCCCGGTCGGGAGACGAACAGTTGCAGACTGTCACTGCCCTTAACGAGATCCTTGCGCGCGACGGATATGAGCTAGCGGAGGAATGTGAACTCTCTGGTCATCCAATCTTTGGGTTTCGCCCTATCGTGCGTGGGGTTGAAGGGCGACCTAAGAACCTGATCTTTGCCTCGCGGGGACCGAAGCCGGAGATTGGTTTCGCCGACGCCATCAACAACGACATCGTCATTCTATCCAATGAAGAAAGTTGTTTGGTCTATGACCGGCCAATTGGCTCAAACGGCCTTCTCTGGTCCGAGCTTGTCGCTTGGTGGAACGATATCTCCCCAGAGGGCAATGCTGCAAACCTTGGAGCACGACTTCAAGAGTCTCTGGCCTCAGATGCTGAGCGAAAGCTCTTTGCCACTTATTTTAAGGCCTATAGAAACGTCCTTGGCGAGACGCTGCCCGCGCTCCTTCCACAGGTCTACCTTCATTATGACCCTGCTGTCATGAAAACCCTGCGCCATCGCTTACCTCTTCCGCGTCAACGCATGGACTTTTTGCTACTGCTCCCAGGGTGTCAGCGTATCGTGATAGAGGTGGATGGAAAGCACCATTTCACGGAAAACGATCATCCGTCATTAAAGGTGTATGCAGACATGGTGTCGGCTGATCGCGAGTTACGTCTCGCTGGATATGAAATCTATCGATTTGGGGCGAACGAGTTGGTCGGGGACGGTGCTGCGCCGAGGATCTCCGACTTTTTCGAAAAGCTCTTTCGATTGCATCGTCTCGTATAATGAATGACTTTTTGGTGTGTTAATCAACGGGGAACAGGTCAGCACGAGCATGCCGTATATCTGTGGTAGCGTCTTACTCACTCATAGGTAAAGCTCATCACCTGTGCTTATACATAGCCAGCACACACCGTTTCTGCCTATAAATAAGATATAGGCATTTTCATAGGGCGGTATGATTTTACATGTAGCGTTCAAACTGCCACGCAGCGATGACCACCAGCATGAACAGAACGACGAGGGCAACGCACAGCACTCTGCGCCTCATATAGAGTGCAGCTCCAGCAGAAAGACCAATTAACACCAGTGTGAATGGCCAAGCGACAATTGCCGTCAGGTACGCCACAATCAGGTAGTCTTTTATCATGAATATCTCCCTGACTCGTATCCAAGCAGCAGAAAATCCTATCTATTGAGATTAACGCTGATCATTATCCGTCTTTACACCCATTTTTGCAGGATTTTTCATATCTCATGCAGGTGCGTGAAAACCACTACACAAAGCGGGCAGGCGTGATGGGGATACGAGCGTGCGCTGAAGGTTATAATGGATAACTGCATGGTAGCAATGATTCCCAGAAAATGCGTGTGGTGCGAAAAAGCTACGGTTATACTGTGCACATAACGAACTATCAAAATGAACAATAAAGGAGGGGATGAGATGACTGTAACTACACATCAGAAACCTCTTAATACTTTTTTACGCCGGGTTAGCGCTCTTGACGCTCGTCTGGCTGAAGGCCTTTCAAAGTTGCTTCCTGATTGGTGGGATGACTCGCTTAATAATTCAGCCAGTATCAGCCAGCAGGTCATTTTAGGATTAGCAAAGTTTGCAAATCTGGATTTAACGACAGTTATTAATCCTACAGCTCAATTGAGGTTCAATGAGTCAGTGCGGAGATATAAGCACGCCGCAAACAAGTCTGTTGAAGAGTTACAAGCGGCAACGGCAGTTGTAGATGGTATGGCAAAAATTGCAGCTTCAGTTGCAAAAAAACCTTATCAGGGCCTCCCTTCTGCTCGTGATATCCGAGAGTCAATTCTGTCTCAAGGAAAGCCTTGGGTAGACTTTCTGTCGCTACTGGAATTTTCTTGGTCCGCAGGTATTCCTGTGTTGTATATGACTGATATTCCAGCTAGAAAAAAGATGGATGCGGTTGCTATAAAGGTTTCTGAGCGTCCAGTTATAGCTCTTACGAAAAAACATAAACATGCAAGTGGAGTTTTGTTTGGCTTGGCTCATGAGCTTGGGCATATCGCCTGCGGTCATCTTGAAAATAACTCGTTATTAATCGATGAAAAAATTAATGAAGACGATGTTGATAACCCCCAAGAAATAGAGGCCAATGCTTACGCGATAGAGCTACTTAATGGTAGGCCTGATGCGGCATTTCACAGTAAAGGATGGATCACAGCAGAGGTGCTGGCCTCAGAAGCTCTGCGCATAGGACGTCACAATAAGGTCGATCCGGGGCATGTAGCTTTGAATTACGCCAAAACTATGAGCCGCACGCATAGTGGAAATTTTTTCCCTGTATGTGGGAAAGCACTGAACTTACTTTACCCTCGTTTGGATTGGATGGAGCAAGCTGCTGGAACTTTTCTTGAGTATGTTGATGAAGAGAAGGTTTCGGAAGACAAGTTTGAAATGCTCTGCAGAATGAACAACATCGAGGTGTAACGCCAGTGGCTGTATTACTTGATAACGATGTAGTACTGAAATTGGCCCAACTTGATCTACTTGCTGATGGTTGCAAATTACTTACAAGTAAGTATGGCCAACTTTATGTTTTAGATACACTTGTGTATCAGTTGAGAGGAAAATCTTCCCTTCGTCGATATGGCGCTGCTGCATTAGAGCGAGTCCAGCAATGCTTATCACAGGGAACATTTTTGATGTTTGAAGAGCTGATCACAGACCCGCGCTTGATTCATTTACAGAACAATTTCGAGAATCTTGACGAAGGTGAGATGCGCTTACTTCAAGGTTTATTGAATCATCAGGATTTGCTTCTATCAGGCGATAAACGTTTTTTGAAGGCTATTGCTGAAACTGGGTTTATAGAAGATGCTGCTCTAAATAATCGATTTGTCTGTTTAGAGCAGGTGGTTTGCTTTCTTATAAATGAATTATCCTTGGAACATGTCAATGCGAAAGCATCGCTCGCTTTTAAGGGAGAATGCAGGGTTGATAGCGCTTTAAGAACATGCATTGGTAATGGACGTACACATGAACATGTTGTTGAGGGCGTACTTCAACAGCTTAGAGAACTGCCAGCAACATTGCTATCAATAGAGTTGCATTGGCGTTTATCTCCGTCTTAGCAAGATGGTTCTAAGAAAAAGGGCGCAGACAAGCTGCACCTTTTTTCTTATCGTTATTTGGTTCCGGGCTTATACCCAATAGACTGTTTAACCGAACATTTTGCTTCAACGATAGGTGTTACGCTGAGGTGGGTTATCGAACTAACTGAAGAGTACCTCTCGGAATAATCAATGGCCGATTAATTGAAAACAAATCTCTTATTAACTCCTGGCTTAGTCCTGTCTTAGCAAGAATGTTAAGCCATGTTGCATCATCGAGCATATCGATAGCAGAAGAGAACATATTAGGTTCTTCAGATTTCAAAAGCTCATCCCCAGGCTCAACTTTGGTATATCCCTTTGAATTAAGATGAATATACCCAGTTCTTGCCTGCTCTTGAGTTAACAGGCCAAGAGATGTTGCTCGAAAGATGCACATTTTCAAACTGATCTTCCATCTAAGTTTGAAAGCAACTAATGCATTCCAATCAAATTGCTTACCTCTGATGCGAGGGAACTCTTTTATAAATGATAACCGAGGCGCGAGTAACGCACTGGAGAAACGATCAGCCTGTGATTCAGTAGTCTTATCACCAGTTATTATCCCTTCATGCATTACTAAATGCCCTAATTCATGACCTATATCAGAACGGAATCTACAAACACTTTTTTTCGCATTGTTCCGTATAATAACCGGTCTGTTGTTATGGACTGTAAATGCATCAACTTTATCATCAACACCCGTTACATAAGCAACAATCACACCAGCACTCTCAGCCAATTTAGCCATTGATGAGATAGGGCCAAGTCCAAGGTTCCACACTCGGCGGCATTCCTCAGCTACACGCTCAATATCGTTAAAGGTTTTCAGTTCAGCCCCTGGAAACTCAGGGATACTGACATCAGGAAACTCTATCTCTTCCTCTATTGCAGATATAATGATATTAAGTATCTCTGCCCTAGCCAAAACACTATTTGTGAGAGTTTGAGTTCGTGACTTTTTACTTCTGAAATGGCAAACATCACTTTCAAGTGCATATTTACGCTCAGAGTACAGAAAGTCAGGTTTTATTTTTAAAGCGTTCGCTATTAGTTCTAAAACCTGCTCTGTGGGTTTAAAACCCTTTTCCATTTTACTCACGAACTGTTTTGTTTTGCCTATTTTATCGGCAAGTTCTTCGCATGAAAGCCCAACAGCCATCCTGGCCAATTTGAGCTTATCCCCGCGATAGTCATCAAAGTTAATCACCTGATGTTCCATTACTACTCACATCCTGATCGTTTTCTTTTTTACGGCGACGAAGAAGAGCATCATCAATTTCAGCCTCACCAGGAAGGGAAGTTGAATCGACAGGAATAAGTGGTACTGTTACATTAGATTGATGAGTAACCATACTAATCTGAGCTCCATAACTATTAAAACCGACTAGTGCGACTTCCCACCTAGGCAATGATTGCTCTAACTCGTCGCCTTCCTCTTCGGTTATAAATGGCTCAGCCAGAATGCGCCACGTAATATCGTGCTCAGCTTCGACATCTCCAAACAATGAAAGCTGTTCGTGCTCCACTTTGTTGCGCAAAAGACGATGACGCTTTTTAGGATTGTCGATGCAATCCTTGGAAAACTGCAGCGGGACTTTATTTAAAGCCAATACATAATTCAATCCCTTGGATAGCATTTCCAGCCCCGGGATTGATGATTCGTTCTGGATCAGATGATTTCGCACCCAATCATACGCCCTCACCCCTTTTGACCAGTTACTATCCAATACATGCTGGTGATAGTAGAGCTGATCTAATACGCTGGCAATCTCAGACAGTAAGTGCTGAACATCAGCTTCAGCAAGGTAAGGCTGAAACTCCCAACAAGGTGCTAGCTGATTGTTACTCATCTTAAGTTTCGCCTTTTCCAGAATTCGTAAACCATATATTTTCGCATTTACTCTGTTTTGTCAACCAAGGTGTGCGAAAGTAATACATCTAAACATTACACATGCAGGCATATTCCAGTAAGGGCTCCACTACCTCCCCGGCCTGAGGGGAAGTAGCGGACATAGCTCGTCCAATGATTATGCTGCATATTGCCCGCCACGCTGACAAGATCGCCTTTACTGTGTTTTGCCAGCGCGTCACCTGCTTGCCAAAGGCAATGACGCCCAGCCAGAAGGTAGCCTCTCCGTTACTGATTCTGCTGGCGCCACTCTTTTACCATATCCTTCGTGACCTCCTTCTTGTAGCAGACAGGCGAATATCCTCCCGCTTTGCTCCAGGCGCTGCGGCGGCCGCATGAGCTTCCGTTCCGTGCCGTATTGAATGGGCAAGCGCAGGTACCTGGGTAGGATGCTATAGAGTCGTCGATAATTCTTTGCTTAACCTGGTCATCAGTTAACTGGTTCGATTTGGCGATGGCCATATCTGACACAAAGACGAAAGCAGCAGCAAGTACGGAAATAGTGGCTAACTTGATGTTCATTTGGTTCTCTCCGGGCTGTAGATGAACATCCAAGGTATTCGTTGAAAATTTAGCCAACATTGATCTTTCGCAACTGCAGGTGGCGCCCTGCAAGAAAAGGTAGGTCAGGCTGGTGGCTAGATCTAAGTCAAAAGCATCCATTTTCAACTCATCATCTTTTTGAAGGCGTCAGCGGTTTCTTGTGGATTAATCCCTGCAGCCCGTGCTTGAGCGTTACTGCTGCTTTTGCCTGCT
The DNA here is from genome assembly GCF_040064585.1 of Klebsiella sp. CN_Kp113. Lineage (NCBI taxonomy): Bacteria > Pseudomonadati > Pseudomonadota > Gammaproteobacteria > Enterobacterales > Enterobacteriaceae > Klebsiella > Klebsiella sp. CN_Kp113. The sequence goes on from NZ_JBEAID010000033.1 coordinate 119,543, forward strand.
GTCTCCACGTTCAGCCGGCTGGTGTATATTCCGCTAACCTCTTTAGCGGCCTGCTCCAGAATATCGGCCGTCATTCCGAAGTTCTTCATGCTTTCGGCGTTTACAGCCATGCGGTTGAGAACGCGGAGATGATAGGCTTTATTGGAGATCGGAATGTCCGAGGTATCTTTATGGAAGCGTTCTCGGGTGACGTTGCATATGTCTACCCACTTTTGAGTCAGCCCCTTACTGCTGACCTTAGTCGGATCGTGTGATTCGACCTGCTGGCGGGTTATTTCAGCCAAATCTTTCCCTTACGGATTCCACGACCTGAGTAGGCGTCTCATGGCAAGCAATGGATTGGACAATAAATATTTTTCACTCAGCCATTAACGTTGCCATATTCCCCATACGTCCAGAACTATCCAGAATTCTCACGACCACCAGCCAGCAAATCACGCATCTGGCGGGCAGACGCTTTTTAAGCCTTAACAGCTCCAGTCTGGCGCGCGTGAGATCAGCTTTCGCTTTCTGCAACTCAAACCTCATGATGCGGTCAGTATGCAAGCCCATCATACCGTTGAGAAGTGCCATTTCCCGCCATGTCTCTGTTCCGTACTCTGGGTCGCTTTGTATTAGCAGCCCGAGATGTTCGGCCAGCATCAGGTTGCGTACCCTGCTTTTTAGCAACGGAGAAAGCTCGTAAGCCTCTTCAAGCGGGAAGAATGCATGCCGACTACGTTCACCGTGCTTAACCGCGTTCGTGTTGCGCCAGTATTGATGGCTGAAATTGGAAGAGGGTTAGCGACTTTCTTTCCCGACAGGATGTACAAAGTTAACTGCGCCACCCACCAGCAATGAAAAGGGGCTACGCATTGTCGCCCCGAACTGCCAGGCAGCAAAAACCAGAAAACCAACCAAGACAACGATGGACACATTCAGCACCCGCCGCTCAGCATGCAGTAACACGACAACGGCAACCGATAGCAGGATCAGCGTCACAGGCCAGCAAGAAGCAAGCGCAATGTACGACATCAACAGGTAATCCATTATCATGGTTCACCTCTTCATTTTGACCTGAACATCCAATCATTCGTCGAACAATACTCGTGGAATACTGCGCTAATGTTGCGACAGACAACCCAACTCAGAATTATTATCAACGCTAAGCGTGGTGAAGCTTCTCAGGGTTACTTAATCCACTATGAAGGAGTTACGGCCAATAAAATTATTTACGATTCTCATCTACTCACTGGAGTTCGGAGAGAATTTTATCCGGGGACACACTACCCAGGAAGGTGTGAGCAGACTTATCCAACACAACCATTGCAGGCGTTACGGTAACACCCAGTCGGTCAGCGAGCTCCGATTGTTTAATCACCAGATTTTTACATTTTTCTGAGTTATCGTTGCCTGGCAAAAAACCGGCCATGGCATTCTGAAGACTCTTTTGGCGATCGGACGCACACCAGACTCGCCCCATATCTTCGATAACCGAATCCTTGATGGATGTCGGCACCACCGTCAGAAACGACATTGTCAGTCCTGCGTCAGTATATTTTTTGATATTTTTAACGACATAGCTGCAATAAATACATTGGTTATCGACAAAAACTAACAGCCTGTGCTTTTCTGCGCCTGCCTGGAAAGTTATGGGTTCCAGCTCAGGTAAGGAGCGAGATATATCCTCGTAGGCCATCTGGGGGGTCGTATCAGAAGCAGATACTGACGAAGCCTGAACGCCTGAGCTGACTAAAACAAAAATACCTGCGGCTAATGATTTAAGAAAAAAATGCCTCATTCCCTCTCCCCCTTCCTGTTTATAATTCCAGGACGTTAACGCCCGGCTCTCGCCATAGTTAACTCCTTTTTTATCATTTGGAAAATACGATCGTTTCTGATTTATGCTGGCTTCATCATTGGGCAGTAGCAATTAGCTGCATGCCCGGTCTCATTTCCCGCTTTTCGGGTAAAGTCCGACAGACCGCGCAGGCCTGGCTGATGCAGTTGCCGGAACATCACTTCCTGTTCGGCACCATACTGCAGCTTACACTCGCGGACCCGCCGCTGCATCGTCCTGCGGAGGCTGCCAGGGTATTGACCGGGATATTTATCCTGCAGCATTTCCAGCAGGGTCGTGGGCATCAGAGCTGGTCTTTCCTTCAACAGGGGAACAAGCTCGATGTCCCAGACGGCCTCAAGCGGATCTTTACGCGTCCGCCAGTGACGATTACCGGTTTTAGACCACTGATCTTTTTCGATCCTGCGACCTGAGCGAACAGAGATACCGGCCTTCATGGCCGAGATATGCTGGGTTACACCTTTCTTACGCTGAGTCATGTAATAACTGACCTGATGAGTATTGAGCGTCACGCCATTTCCTGTGGGATCATGAACATGGTGCTCAGATTACAAAATCGGCCAGAATAATCAGCGCCAACCGGACTGAGTTATTGTCGTCTCATATATGGGGCCAGTTTAGATTTTCATTATGGGCACACCTCTGCGTACACGCCAATCATGCGCTTTGTTGCGTCTTTATGATATCCCATGATAACAAAAAAGCCCGGTATCTGCGGGCTTTAGGGGTTTCGTGCTGGTGGGTGAATCGTCCTGATAGCTTATTTGCTTTTCTTGATGTGAAGAATCAATGTGGCTATTGAATAGCCACAAGTGAGCTAATCGTTAGTTTTTTGAATTAAAAAATCGCATATATAATGAATATTATAAGTATTAATAACTCGAACAATGTATAGATGAGCCAATTTGATTGAATCGCCACGGATAATCTAGACACTTCCGAGCCGTTGATAATACTGGTTTTCA